>CAZGWX010000024.1:0-3245 GCA_964529515.1 uncultured Acidimicrobiaceae bacterium | reverse complement strand
GTTGGAGTAGCCCTGGACGACCTGGGACCCGGGATCGATGACCGAATTGCGCAGGTAGTTCTCGTCGGCGGTGACGAACTCGCCGGACTCGAGTGGGCGGCTCGCCCCGAACAGTCCCTTGAAGGTCGGTGCGCTCCCCTGGGACCCGTCGACGGTGTGACAGAGGGTGCAGCCCACGGAGGCCATGACGGCCTCACCGCGTGCAGCAGCTTCGGGGTCGGCGGGGGTCGGGTTCTCCGTGCCGGGGCCGGGGTCGGGGCTGCCGGTGCCCGGGGCGTCCCCCACGAAGAGCTGCATGGCAAGCCCGAAGGCGAGGACGATTCCCAGGGCTAGGACACCTTCGGTCCATCTCGACATAGCGGTTGAACCGTAGACGGGTCCGGGTAGAAACGACGGCAAGCGGCATCCGCGCCCCTACCGTGCCCCCGATCTATGAGCCTTCCGCCGATTCCCCCCGCACTCGTCCCGACCCGGGACACCCTTCATCAGCTGGCCTACTTCGTGCTGGCACCCGCCCGCTATCGGCGCACGGGGAGGATGGGCCTGGTCCCAGCGCACGGCGGCTTCGGCACTCCGTCGCTGGACGGCCGGGTCTTGAGGGTGGACGGCGACATGCTGGTCGATGAGCGTGCCGAAACCGTCGCCACCGTGACGCTCGGCTCCATCGGCGAGGCCGCGCGCTTCTTCGGCGAGCCATACGAGGAGCAGTGGTTCGACGGGTTCAGGGACGAGCTGTCGCCTCTGCCGCCCGATCAGGAAGTGCGGCTGGACAATACGGCATCCCGATTCGTCGGTGGCTTGTTCGACTTCGGGGCCGAGGCCATCGACAGGTTCTCAACCGAGGTTCCCGGTGGCATCACCGAGGTCTGGATCTGGCCCGAGCATTTCGACCTCGCCACCGAGGCCGGAGACGACGAGTCCGGGGCGAAGGCCAGCTTCGGTGTCTCCCCGGGTGATCACGCACACGACGCTCCGTACTTCTACGTGTCCGCCTGGGGCGAGATCGACCGCGGCAACCCCTTCTGGAATGACACCGCCTTCAACGGCGCCAGCCTGGCCTACGAAGCGCTGGAGGACGGTTCCGATCCGGTGTCACGGGTGGTCGAGTTCATGCTCGAGGGAAACCGCATTCTCAATCGCGGCTGAAGCCCCCGATCGAGATCAGCGAGTCCACGAAGCCCTGGGCCGCCCGACTGACGATCTCCACCGTGTGGTCGTAACCGGAGTCCGGACCACCGTAGGGGTCGGGCACCTCGTCTTCCTCTGACGTCGGGTCGTAGGTTCGGAACAGCCGCACCTTCGCCTTGGCCTCCAGCGAGGGCGCCAGCTCGAGGACGTCTCGCAGATTGGACCGGTCCATCACCAGGATCACGTCGTAACGGTCGAAGTCGGATTCCCCGAACCTGCGTGCCTTCCCGCCGACTTCGAGGCCGTGACGACGCCCCGCAGCCACCATCTGATGGTGGGGCTGATCGCCGATGTGCCAGGAGCCCGTGCCGGCCGAGTCCACCGTCAGGTCGATTCCCGCTTCCTCGGACTTGACCCTGACCGCCGCTTCCGCCGCCGGAGAACGGCAGATGTTTCCGGCGCAAACCATGAGCACCTTCATTTGCTGGCCTCCGCCACCCGGCGCTCGGCGAGCTCGACGTAGTCGGGGTTGGTGTCGAACCCGATGTAGTGGCGGCCGGTCTCCACTGCAGCCACTGCCGTCGTTCCCGAACCCATGAAGGGATCGAGCACGAGGTCGCCCTGGTAGGTGTAGAGCTCGATGAGTCGGCGGGGTAGCGCCACCGGGAAGGGAGCGGGGTGGCCGATGCGTGTCGCGCTTACCGGCGGGATCTCCCACACGTCGAGTGTTGCCTCGAGGAACTCCTCCGCCTCGATCGTCGCCTCGTGAGGGAGGCCTTCGGCGCGCCGCTGGGCTGGTTTGCGGGCACGGTCGAACCGGCCCTTGGAGAAGATGACCACCCTTTCGGAAACGTCCCGGAGGACAGGGTTCTGAGGCGACCGGTAACTGCCCCACGCGCAGCTCCCGCCGGCGCCCCGCGCCTTGACCCAGATGATCTCGCCCCTCATCAGCAGGCCAAGTTCGTTCTGAGCGATGCCAATGACGTCGGCCGATAGTGATCGGTACGGTTTCCGACCGAGGTTGGCGACGTTGATCGCCATCCTTCCCCCCGGTTCCAGCTTGTTCCGGCACACTGCGAGGACGTCCCGGAGCATGTCCAGGTACTCGACGTAACTGCCCGGTATGCCGTCGGTCCCCAGGTCGGCTTCGTACTCCTTGCCGGCGAAGTAGGGGGGCGAGGTGACAACCAGTGCCACCGACCCGTCCGCGACCTGGTCCGGGGTCGCCTCGCGCGCGTCGGCGCAGAAGATGCGGTCTCGCACTACGGGGGGATGGACCGTGTCATCGTTGGAGATGACCGGTGGGGCGAAACGCGCATAGAACGGGCTGGCGTCGTGGGACTCTCTTCGGCCCGAGCCGAACTCGGAGGTAACCGTGGCCAGCCTCTCTCTGGGCATGGGCAGGAACTTAACCGTCGGCGCGCGCCGACCCGAGGCACACCGGGTGTACGAGAATCAGGGTGTGCGCGTCGAAGTACCTGCTGATCGGCCCCGAATCGAGTTTCCGCTCCCGACCGGAGGCACCGTGCTGCTGGCGCCGCTGGCCCCGGACGACCGGCCCTACCTCGCCGAGGGCCTCTCCGAGCTCTCCGAGGAGAGCCGTTTCTCCCGTTTCGGCCAAGGGATCGACGCCCTCAGCCGGCACGAACTGGACTACCTGACCAATGTCGACCAGCGTCGTCACGTCGCATGGGCGGCCGTGCTCGACCACGAGGGCGTGGGAGTTGGCCGTTACATCGTGGGAGAAGACGGTTCGGCTGACCTCGCCATCACCGTGCTCGACCCCCACCAGGGGTCAGGCGTGGGGACCGCCCTCTTCTGTGCTCTCGCCGCAGTGGCGATCGCAGACGGCTTGAAGCGCTTCCACGCCGACGTCACCCCCGGGAATCAGCGGGTCCTCGACTGGCTCGCCGGAGCCGGCGTGTCGGTGAGGCATGGTGAAGACGGCCTGATCCAGGGTGTGGTCCCGCTGGCCAGCCTGCAGATCCCCATGGCCGACGAGCTGGCCGCCGTCATGGACGAGTTCAGGGCGTGACTATTCCTCGGTGGCCGGATCGAGCTCCAGCGACGCTGAGTTGACGCAGTAGCGCAGGCCGGTCGGGTTTGGCCCATCGTCG
>CAZGWX010000023.1:0-7546 GCA_964529515.1 uncultured Acidimicrobiaceae bacterium | reverse complement strand
AGTCGAATAGCGGCCCGGTCAGCGCCCACACAATCACGGGGAGGACCGACAACCCGAACGTCAATGGGCGGCCCGTGGCTCGGGCCGTCCAGGCGGAGAAGCGCTCGAACATGGGTGATCAATACCTTCACCAACCGAAATTGACACGCCGCTGATTCAGCAGAAGATTCCTCGGGTCGTTCACGTCATGCGCTCGACTCAACTTTCGCCGTCGGCGCACTGTTGTTGGGCGACACCAGGGATGGCGGATGTCGATCGATGAGCAGTCATCCGACGAGATCGAGGTCGACTCTGCCAGGTACAACCTGGACTACCAGATCGAGCTCCGGCGTGACAACGTCAAGTGGGAGTTCCGGGCCGGGTTCGACGACGACCGCCTCGAGGTCGAGATCGACTTCCAACGAGGTCGTGGCGCTGCTTGTGCCCCGGCACCGTGAACGGCACCGGCGACCGCTCCTGGAATCGCAGCCACGCGTCCAGCAGTGGGACGTCGCCTCGGAGCCCGTAGGGGTCAGTGGGAATCGGCGCCCCACTCCCCGAGGACCGACACCAGACCATCGGTGAAGGCTCGTACCTGACCCAGGTGGACCCACTCGTCGATGGCGTGCATGCCTCCGCCAGACGGGCCGCAGATCACCGTCGGGCACACTTCCTGCCACAGCGGTGCCTCCATCCAGTACGGGGCGTCGAAGTCGGTGCCGGTGCCGAGCTCGAGGCTGAGGCGGCGGGACAGCTCGGCTGCAGGCCCGTCGGCGTCGACCCGCCACGGCTCGCGCCGGGCCACCGGGGTCACCTCTACGTCCCAATCGGCGTCGAGCAGTGACCTGACCAACTCGACCAGGTCGAGGTCGCTCTGGTCGGGATGGTTGCGGGTCTCCACGACGCATTCGGCGCGGGCGGGGATCACAAACGCAGACTCGCCGCCGCTCGCCATCGTCACCATCAGGTCTCCACCGGCTGCCCGGATCTCCAGGGCCTTGGAGTGGACTCGGGTCACTAGTTCGGCCATCTGATAGATCGCGTTCACCCCGAGCGCCGCCTGCGAGCTGTGGGCTGAGCGGCCGTGGAAGGTCAGCCTGACGAGGGCGAAGCCGCGGAGGGTTCGACACAGGGCGTTGTGGGTCGGCTCGGCGATCAGGCAGAGGATTGGCTGGAGGCCCAGATCGGGGAGTGCGGCTATCACCGCCTCGGTGCCGACGCTGGCGTCCTCCTCGTCGGAGACCAGGGCAAGTACGGGCCGGACGTGGGGCGAACCGGCGAGCGCCTCCGCGGCGGCGACGATGCCGGCCACCCCGCCCTTCATGTCGGCGGCGCCCCGGCCGTACAGGCGATCGCCCTCGACCCTGGGGTGGAACGGGTTGTCCATTCCGGAGACCCCGACCGTGTCGGTATGGCCGTTGAGCACGACGGCCGGCCTGTCGTCATCCCCGGGGGCGACGGCGATCAGGCTCGGCCGCCCCTCTTGGCCCTGCGCGTCCAGGACTGTGGTCTCACAGCCCGCCGCGTCGAGGCGTGCCTCGAGAGACCTGGTGATCTCGTCCTCCCCGGCGGCACCCGGGACGAGCGTCGGGTTGACGCTGTCGATTCGGACGAGATCGGCGAGCAGGTCGACGGCAGCGTCACGGGGAGAGAGCATCACCTGAGCCTAAGCAATGGACACCGGGACGGCCCAGCAGGCCGCTTCACGGTCCGCGCCAACGGACGTCGATCCCAGGTCACCCGCCATACAGCGGGCCATCACTTCTTCGGGGAGAGCTCCGGACCGGAACAGGGGAAGCGCGAATGAAACTGGCACCTTGTTCAGGTCGGGGATCTCCCCCGCCTACACCCCGTACGGCGCCGCCATCCCGACGGCGAAGAGGAAGGCGCCGATCGGCGGCCCGACCAGCTGGTTGGCCATGGCCCATGCGGTGACATCCGGGCATTGGCCAGCCCGAGCTCTCGCTTCTCGAAAGACTTTGGCGATGCCCAGGACGAAGCGGTGCCGAGGATGACCGGGGTGTTGACTTGTCCCGTGGTGATGACGACCGCGAGGACGGCGACGACCAAGCCCCGGAACGAGTTGACGACGATGGCGACCCGCCTGCGGTCGAGGCGGTCGACAAGCACCCCGGCCTCGACCCCGACGAGGAGCCAGGGGACTCGCTGCCCGAGGACAGCCAGTGCAACGATCCCGGGTCTGGGCGGCGATGATCAACGGCCCGGCGGCGAGCTCGATACCGAGGACGATTCATATCCGCTCTTTGGTGACTCGCTATCGGGGCGGCTGCGCCGCAGGTTGGAACAATTCGACGAAGTTCCCCGAGGGGTCGATGGCAAGCACTTGAGACCCGCCAGGTCCGGAGACGACCTCATTGCGAAACTGGACACCCGCTTCTCTCAACCTGGTGATCTCGGCCTCGATGTCGTCCACGATGAAATGGATGCGGTTCCAGCCACCGGGCACGGGATGTTCTCCGTCCCGCATGGGCCGCGCCGCCGAGCTCTCCGGTCCGGAGAGCAGAAGCCTCAGGTTGCCCTGTTTGACGTCGGCGAATGCAGGGAACGAGTTCAGGACCTCAAAGCCGAAGAGGCTGGTGTACCAGTCGACGCTCTCGGCCACGTCGTCGACCATGATCCGCACGTTGACCGTTGCATCGTCCTGCATCGGACGACTCCCTTCTGTGATCTGGAAACGTTAGGTCGACGGAACGATCCAGGAGCAGAGACCTCTCTGTCATCAAACGGGAACCCGCATCACACCACCGGCTCCAGAGGAGCAACCCGGTCCGGGTCGGCCAACGCCTCGCTCTCGGTTAGGCGCATGAACCTCATGCGGATCGGCTACCTCGTCATGGCGGTGGGCCTCGCCCTAGGCAAGTGGCCACTTTTCTTCCGGTACGGTGGAGTAGGGACACTGCCCCTGTACGGGGGAGTGGTGGCAACTCTGCTGACAGCGATGTCATTTCTCGTCACCGTCGGTTCGCGCTCCTGGCCATCGCGGGTCTCGACTGGGCGCGACAGCCCACCATCTGGCCGGCACTGTTCACCGGATGGGTGACCATCGCAGCACCCTGGCTCGTCATGCAGCCCGGTATGGGCGCTGGTGTCGCCGCATCGAAGACGCCGAACCCGCGAGCCGCCCGCTTGCGCAACCTGGCGACGCACACGGTCTACGGGATCGGGCTGTACGCCTGCGCTGCCGCAACCTCATCGCTCTGGGTGTGAAGTGTCGACGGACTCGACCACTCAGACCCGGGCAAGGAGGCGATCCGCGATCCGGGTCGCCCAGGCCGTGATCTCTTCCCAGTCCCTGAAGTCGCCCTTAGCGGCGTGGACGGCGTTAAGCACCGCGCGGTCCGGAAAACTGAGCTTCGACATGTCGGCCATCCCGGCGAATGTGACGTGCTCTTGGGCCGAGGTGGACTCGAGGATTCCGGCCACGTCGACGGGCACTTCCACCGGGTGCGGCGGATCGCCCAGCGGACCACTGGAGAACAGCCAGACCGGCACCGAACGCCCGGCGATGCGTTCAGCCAGCTTTCGGGCCTCCTTCCGCCACCGGCCCATGTAGACGGCGCTACCCAGGACGATGGCGTCGATGGGCGACAGGTCACCCACCTCTTCAGGAGGCGTCACTGTGACGACACACCCATTTTGGGTGAGCACCTCCCCGATGCGGGCTGCGATCTCGGTGGTAGAGCCGTACTTGGATGCGGCGGAGACCAGAACTCTTGGTGCCCCCGCGGGAGATGGGATCGGTGTCATGGTGACAAAGGTATGGAAGTCTGCGGTGCCAGCCCAGGGTCATTGGTCCCTGCTCGGGGGGCCGATTCTCACGGGGCATCGGGTGTTCGTTGAGGATTCGTTGATGGAGTGTTGAGGCGGGCATAACCCCGTATCGGAGATGCTCTGACTCACCAACGAAAGGTAGAAGAATGCGCCACCGAATCCTGTCCATCGCGGTCGCGGCCTGTCTGCTGCTGGCCGCATGCAGCGCCGATCCCCCCACCGATACCGGGCCTGCCACCAGCGAGCCCACGACCACCGACGGCGCGGTGACGATGGCCAACGTCGCGTTCGCCCCCGCGTCGCTCACCGTCACTGTCGGCTCCAAGGTGACGTGGACCAACGACGACACCGTTCCCCATACCGTCAGCTTCTCCGGCGGTGGGCCTGAGAGCAGCGAGATCATAGAGCCGGGGCAAACCTTCGAAGCCACCTTCGAGGAGCCGGGGACGTTTGAGTACACGTGCACCCTGCACCCGGGGATGGCAGGAACGGTCGAGGTGATCGGGGATGAGGCGGCGGCCAGTTCGCCCCCGAACGCCGCCGCTCCGGAAGGTTCAGATCCCCCAGACGATGGCAATCACGGCGGAACCATGGTTGACGTGCGGCTACCCGGAGCGGGCAGCGCCGGAGTCGACATCGCGCTCGGAGAGTGGGCCTTGGTCCCCTCGGTTCGCGAGGCGCCCCCGGGAACCATCACGTTCCGGTTCCGGAATCAAGGGACGGTGGCCCACGGCCTGAGGATTCGCACCGCCGGATCGGGGAAGAACCGCTCGGAGTGGCGGGCCGAGGCGATAGGCCCGGGTGAAACAGCCCTGCTCACCGTGGACCTGGGCGCGGGGGCATACGAGATCGACTGCCCGGTCGAGGACGCCCACGGAGAACACGACCAGCTCGGGATGGAGATGGCATTCAGTGTGCATGAAGGCGCAGCGGCACTTGCTCCTCTCGCCGGGGCGGCTCCAGGTGGGGAGGCTTCGGGCAACGGAGTCACCATCGCCGGTTTCGCCTTCTCCCCCACTCAGATCAGCGTCGCTGTCGGGTCTACTGTGACCTGGCACAACGCCGACCCCACCCCGCATACCGCCACCGGCGAGGGTTTTGACACCGGCGTCATCGAGCAGGGAGCCGGCGGGGCGGTCACCTTCGACCAACCCGGGGCGTACGAGTACTTCTGCTCCATCCACCCGGAGATGCGCGGGCTAGTGACGGTCGGCTCCTAACCAACGGCGGTCCACCGAGTCCGTCCAGCTGGGGCGCTCCGGTCAGACCCTGTCTCCGGGCAGGCCTGCCATGTGGAACGCGTTGCACTTGGCTTCGAACCAGGATCCGAGGGTGCGAGAACCGCAACCAACGCGACCAGCCATGCCGCGACCCCCGAGACATACGACAAGAGGGGCCTTCGGCGCCGGCTCCGCCGAAAGTCCTGAGCGAAACCACCTTCTGCCCCTAACCCGGCAACCTTGGGCTGCGGACAATTGCCGGAAGCAACAGAAAGGGAGCCACAAATGGCTCATTACGACTACAGCGGCAAGGTCGCCATAGTCACCGGCGGCGCTTCCGGCATCGGGGAAGCGGTAGTCCACAGTCTGGCCGCTTCAGGGGCCAAGGTCATCGTCGCCGACTTCGACGAGACGCTCGGCCAGGCCGTGACTGACAAGGTCATCGCCGACGGCGGCACGGCGTCGTTCTACAAGGTCGACGTCAGCAACGCCCAGCAGGTCGAGGCAATGGTCCGCTTCGCGGTGGACACATACGGCGGACTGCACGTCGCTATCAACAACGCCGGCATCGGGGGCGCTCAGGCGCCAACCGGTGAATACGGAGTCGACGACTGGCAGAAGGTCATCGACATCAACCTGAGCGGCGTGTTCTACGGCCTCCGGTACGAGATCCCCGCCATGCTCGAGTCTGGCGGCGGCGCCATCGTCAACCTCGCCTCGATCCTCGGCAGCGTCGGCTTCGCCAACGCCCCCGGATACGTGGCGGCCAAGCACGGCGTGGTCGGCCTGACCAAGACGGCCGCCATGGAATACGCAACCAGCGGCATCCGCATCAATTCGGTGGGCCCCGGCTTCATCCGGACCCCGCTGCTCGAAAAGAACCTCGACGAGGCCACCCTCGGGGCGATTGCCGGGATGCATCCGATCCGGCGGTTGGGCACCCCGGAGGAAGTCGCCAACCTGGTGACGTTCCTCTGCTCCGACGAGGCCGGCTTCATGACCGGCGCCTACTACCTGGTCGACGGCGGCTACACCGCCCAGTGACCTGACCCTATCTGATACGGAGAGGGGCCCGGGCTTCGGCCCGGGCCCTTCTCGTGGTCCAGTCTTGACATGCAAGTAGTTACTTGCATATCGTGGCCGCCGTGGATGTGTACGCGGCCATCGGCGACCCAACCCGAAGGGCGATCCTCGACGAGCTGACGGAGCGGGACGGACAGACCCTGTTCGAGATCTGCAACCGGCTCGTTAGCAAGTACGGGATCACCTCCAGCAGGCAGGCCATCTCCCAGCACCTCGACGCGTTGGAAGCGGCCGGGCTGATCCGGGTGAGACGACAGGGCCGCTACAAGTTCCACGACCTCGACACTGCCCCGCTGGACGAAATCTTCCGGCGATGGCCCACACAAGGAGCAACCAATGAGGATCTACGTGACCAGCGTCTTCGTTGACGAGCAGGCCAAAGCCCTCGACTTCTACACCCGTGTCCTCGGTTTCCAGAAGAAGACTGAGATCCCCCTCGGCGAGTTCTCCTGGCTCACCGTGGTCTCCCCCGACGACCTCGACGGAACCGAGCTGCTCCTCGAGCCGGACCAACACCCCGCCGTCGGCCCCTACAAGCAGGCTCTCGTCGAGGACGGCATCCCCGCCGCTTCGTTCTCCGTCGATGACATCAACGCCGAGCACGAGCGGCTCCGAGGTCTCGGCGTCACCTTCACCCAAGAGCCGATGGAGGCCGGCGGCGTGTCCACCGCGGTCTTCGACGACACGTGCGGGAACCTGATTCAGATCGTCACCATCCCCTGACAGGACCGGCGACGACCACGCGCCCACCGACCAACCGGTCCGTCCCGAAGAGACTCACTCTCCCAGCAGCGTGCGGACCGTGTCGGCGATGCGTTTCGCCCTGGTCTCGGGGCGCTTTGCCGAGTAGACGTGCCAGAGGTGGGCCTTACGGTGCGACGGGGCCAGCGACTCGAACCTCGCCAGCGCGGTCGGTGCCGCGGCGAGCGCCTCAGCCAGGTCGTCGTGGATCAGCAGGGCGTCGACGTCGTCGTACTGGCTCCACGAACCGTCTTCCTTCGCCTGGTCGATGACCGCCTGCCCCCGATCGGTCATCAGACCCTGGGCGATGAGGCGCTCCACCCGCTCCTTGTTCGACCGCGCCCAGACGCTCCCCTTCCGCCGAGGGGCGAACCAGAGCATCGACCACTGTTCGGTTCCCCGTGCCGCCTGACCGTCGATCCACCCGAAACAGAGGGCTTCCTCGACGAGGTCCACATAGGCGGTGCCCGTCATCGCGGCACCCTTCTTGGGGATGGCGAGCCACACGCCCTCGGTCCGTGCGGTCTGGCTCTCCAGCCAGCGGCGCCATTCAGCACGAGATGCCGGGGCGAGGACTTCCTTGCCGTTGGGCGATTCGGGCTTCACGGCGCCACGATACGGTGCGTTCGATGGCCGACCTGTGGGTTCAGAACGTGCGATTGGGTTCGACCCCTGAACCGGTCGACTACCGGATTCAGATCCCGATGGTGGCCGGGCGGAGGGTGCTGGCC
>CAZGWX010000022.1:0-14788 GCA_964529515.1 uncultured Acidimicrobiaceae bacterium | reverse complement strand
CCACGCCGCGCTGGCCATGGCTCCCGTGAACGGCGCGGTCGTCCACTTCTCGGGGTCGACCGGTTGACCGTCGTAGTGGACATACACGCCAAGGGTTGCCGTGGCGCCGGAGGTGCGGAGCTCCCCGATCACTGCAGGACTTGCGCCCGGTAGCTCGACTACCTCCATCATCGCGCCGCGGGCCTCGAAACGTCTCGTGAGTTCGGTGGCGTTGGCCCGCAGGTCGTCGACGCGGCGCGTCACGTTCGGCAGCCGGAGGAGGTCGAGGAAGTCGGCAATGATCAGCCAGCCGTTCTCGGCCACATGGCCGCGGGCGGCCTGGAGTGCTTCTGAGGACATGGCTGGAGCGTAGAGCCGACTTGGGAGCGTTCGACCGTAACCTGGGGTGATGCGCGCCGGCAGTCTCATCATGGCGCTCGGGGCCCTGCTCTTGATCATCGGCGCCCTGGTTCGCTTCTTTCCGGGTGCCTTCAGCTGGTTCGGGAACCTGCCTGGAGATGTGCGTATCGAGGGTGAAAACAGCCGCGTGTTCATCCCGATCACGTCGATGATCCTCGTCAGCTTGGTGCTGTCGGTACTGGCCCGTGTCGTCGGAGCGATCTTCCGTGACCGGTGACGGCATCGAGGTCAGCAATCCTGACCGGGTGGTCTACCCGGACGCAGGTGTCACCAAGGGCGAGGTCGTCGCCTACTACCGCGCCGTCGGAGATGCCCTCTTGCCTTACCTGGAGGGGAGAGCCCTGACAGTTGAGCGGTATCCGAAGGGACTGGCGGGTGGTGGCTTCATGCAGAAGAACGCGCCCGACCACTACCCGGACTACATCGACCGGTTCACCACCCCCAAGGAGGACGGCGGGGTGACTGTCTATCCCGTGATCAGCACGGTTGAAGCCATCGTGTATCTGGCGAACCAGGGGGTGATCACCTTCCACGTGCCGCCGGTTCGCGTCGATCGGATCGACCGGCCCGACTGGGTCATCTGGGACCTCGACCCCTCCGATTCGGGGGTGGAGAAGGTGCGTCGGGCCGCTCACACGCTGCATGAGGTGCTGGACGCGTTCGGCATCCCGGTCGCAGTCATGACGTCAGGTTCGCGCGGGTATCACCTCCGGTCGAGACTGGTTCGGAGGCACGACTCGGAGGCGGTCGCAACGATGGCGCGCGGGGTGGCGGTCCTTGCCGCAGAGGCGCATCCTGATCTGTTCACGGTGGAGTTCATGAAGAAGAACCGTGGTGACCGGGTATTCATCGACTGGCTCCGCAACGCCCCGTTCTCGACCGCGGTCGCTCCCTGGTCACTCCGGGGGAGGACGAATGCCCCGGTGGCGGTGCCGCTCGACTGGGCCGACGCAGAAGAAGTGGCTCCGGGAGCGATCGATCTGAGACGAGCGATTGAGCGAGCCGCGTCGGACCCGTGGAGCGGGCTCGAGGCGCTGAACGCGGGGCCCGCAATGAAGAAGGTGGCCGAGACGCTCGACGCGGCGGGCCTGGACCTGCCGCCCTTCGACCGGTTCCGAGGCTGAGGCCGGTCGAACCGTAGCATCGCCCCGTGCTGCCGATTCGAGACATCAACCCCACACGCATCACGCCGGTGATCACCTTTGCTCTGATTGGTGCTTGCTGCTTCGTCTGGTTCTTCTTCCAGACTCACGACACCGAGCAGGCGGAGGTCGAGTTCTTGTTCCGGCGTGCGGCCATCAGTTGTGAGATCACCACCGGCAGCCCGCTCACCATCGAAGAGATCAACGGACAGTTCTGTTCAGCCGAGTCGGCGGACCAGCCCGTCTTCCCGCAGAAGAACCCGTGGATCTCGGTGGTCGTCTCGATGTTCTTGCACGGCAGCCTTGCTCACCTGCTGTTCAACATGTGGTCACTGTGGATCTTCGGCAACAACGTCGAGGAGGCGTTCGGAACTCTCGGCTACATCGTTCTCTACCTGGTGGGCGGCGCGGTGGCGACGATGGCCTTCGTCTTCATGAACCCCGACGCCACTGTCCCCCTGGTGGGTGCCTCTGGGGCGATCGCGGCGGTCCTCGGCGCCTACGCCGTCCTCTTTCCCACCCACCGTGTACTGAGTCTGCTCGGTTGGTTTCTAATCCCGGTGCCGGCCTTCATCTTTCTGGCGATCTGGTTCGTGGGCCAGTTCGGCCTGGGAGGCACCAACGTGGCCTGGGAAGCGCACGTCGGCGGCTTCCTCTTCGGCCTCGTCGTGACCGCGTTGTTCCGTGGGCGGCTGCTCCGCCGAGTGGCGGCCGGTCTCTGACCACGGGTCCGCCCATACGGGTGGCGGCACCCGGGCCGGCGCGCTGTAGAGCCGCATCATGCGTCGGACCGGGCGGTCGACCGACTTCGGCCGCTTGAAGCGGACCACATCGCCGATGTCGGCGTGGTCGACCTGGTCTCGGGTGACCCGGACAGCGAAGCGCTCGTCGTCGGCGTCAATGGTGAAGAAGCACCAGTCGAGCGGACTGGCTCCGGCGGGGGGTCGGAAGTCCTTTCCGACCACCAACCCGACCTGACGTTTGGGCATGTCGAGGTCTCCGTTCTCTTCTCGGCCCGCCCGAAGGTGCCCGTGTCAGGCTATCCCGAACCCCGCGATCTGGGAAGTAGGTTTCTGACCCTACGCTGACCCGGCTCAAGGGGTATTGCCGTCCGTTTCGCCATAGTCAATCTCTTCGCCAGGTTTGTCGACGCCGACCATTTCGCGTCGGTGCTCGAAGCAGCCGATCCCGATCTGCTGGTGACGGTGGAGCTTCATCCGAAGGCTGCCGGTGTCATCGCTGCCCGATATCCCCACCACCATCTGGTGCCAGATCGTGGGTACTCCGGCTGGGGATTCGCCGGTCGTTACCCGATGCAGGTCGAGGCGGCGAAAGGCTGGGACCGTGGTGGAGCGGCGAGAGTGCAGATCGACGACGCCACACTCCATGTGGCTGGAGTGCACATCCTCGATCCGATGCACCGGCCGTGGAGGAAGACGGCGGCCATTAGGGCTCGGCAGGTGGATGCCCTGATCGAGTGGGGAGACAGCCTCCCGGACGACGAGCCCCAACTGGTGGCTGGAGACTTCAACGCCACCCCTCTCTGGAGCGTCTACCGAAGGCTCACCAGTCGCTGGGAAGACCTGGTCGCATCGGGGTCACCCGGCACTCGGCCACTACGCACCTGGGGCGTCCCCAGAGGATTGCGGATCCTCCGCATCGACCACGTGCTCGGCTCGGGAGTGGTCGCCACTTCCAACCGCGTAGTGCGGGTCAGGGGCTCTGACCACGCCATGGTCGTGGTCGACCTGGATTTCACCTAGATCAGAACGCTGCGGCCAGGACCTCGTCGGCACTGTCCACGATGTGGAACGTGATCTCCGAGCGCACCTTCTCTGGCAAGTCGTCGAGGTCGATCTCGTTGCGGCGGGGGAGGATCACCTCGGTGAGTCCCGCACGATGCGCCGCCAGCACCTTCTGCTTGACCCCTCCGATGGGGAGCACTTTGCCCTGCAGCGTGATTTCCCCGGTCATGCCGACAGTCTCCTTCACCTTGTGACCCCTGAAGAGGGACACCAGGGCTGTGAGCATGGCGATGCCCGCCGATGGGCCGTCCTTCGGAATCGCCCCGGCTGGGACGTGGAGGTGGATCCGCGCCTTCCCGGGGTCGGTCTCGATGTCGAGATCGCCGGCATGGGCCTGCACGTAGCTCAGGGCGATCTGGGCCGATTCCTTCATCACGTCTCCGAGCTGGCCGGTGAGGGTCAGGCCTGGCTCACCCTCCATCGTGGTGGCCTCGATGAAGAGGACGTCGCCGCCCGCGCCCGTGACGGCGAGCCCGGTTGCGACACCGGGAACGTCGGTGCGGTCCGATGCCTCGTCCTTCCAAACCTTCGGCTTGCCGAGGTACTCGGCGACTTCGTCGGCGTCGATGGACACGGCACCTTCGCTGTCCCTGGCGATCATCGTGGTCACCTTCCGCGCCAGCTTGCCCAGCTCGCGCTCCAGGTTCCTCACGCCGGCCTCGTTGGTGTAGCGATCCACGATCGTGGCGAGGGCACCGTCGGTGACGACGAGCTCTTCGGGCTCGAGACCGGTGGCACGCAACTGACGGGGGAGCAGATGGTCGCGGGCGATGGACACCTTCTCGTCGGCGGTGTAGCCGTCGATCCTGATCACCTCGGTGCGGTCCAACAGCGGAGCCGGAATCGTCTCCACCATGTTCGCCGTGGCGATGAACATCACATCGGACAGGTCGAGATCGACCTCGAGGTAGTTGTCCCGGAAGGTGTGGTTTTGGGCGGGGTCGAGCACTTCTAGCAAGGCCGACGAGGGGTCGCCGCGCCAGTCGCTGCCGACCTTGTCCATCTCGTCGAGGAGGAACACCGGGTTCATCGAGCCCGATTCGATGAGAGCCCTGGCCACCCGGCCCGGACGTGCCCCGACATAGGTGCGGCGGTGTCCGCGGATCTCGGCCTCGTCGCGAATGCCGCCGAGTGCGACACGGACGAACTTGCGGCCCAGGGCACGGGCGACCGACTCACCCAGGGAAGTCTTGCCAACTCCGGGCGGGCCAACCAGGAGGAGGATCGAGCTGGCGCTCCGATCGGTATCGATTCCCCGCTCGGCGCGCAGCTTACGGACGGCGAGGTGCTCGATGATCCGTTCCTTGACGTCGGTGAGCCCCGTGTGATCGGCCTCGAGGACGGTCCACGCCTCATCGAGGTCGATACGGTCGTCGGTCATCTGTCCCCACGGCACTTCGAACATCGTGTCGAGCCAGGTGCGGATCCATGAGTGCTCGGGTGATTGCTCGCTGGTGCGCTCGAGCCGGTCGATCTCCCGCTCGATGGCCTCGGCGACCTTCTCGGGGAGCTCGGTGTCGGCGAGCTTCTGGCGAAACTCGCTGGCGACGTCTTCCTCATCACCGAGCTCCTTGCGGATGGCGTCGAGCTGCTGGCGGAGGATGTACTCCCGCTGGCCCTTCTCGATGCGCTCGGTGGCGTCTTCGCGCACCTTGCGACGGAGCTCCATGTCGGCGAGGACCTCGGTCATCCAGCCCGTGAGCAGCCCCAGCCGCTGGCGGATGTCCAGCGCCTCGAGCAGCTGGACCTTCTGTTCCATGGAGAGATCGGGGGAGTACACGGCAAGGTCGGCGAGCCGCGAAGGGCTCTCCATGTCGAGGAGGCGCTCGGCGACGCCGGCCAGGCCGCGGTTCTCGAGCACTGCACTGACAACCGCCCGGTATTCGGCGACCATGTCCTCGAGTTCGGCGTCGAGAATGTCGACTTCGGGTGATTCGTCTGCTGTCACCCAGAGAGCGCCGGATTCGTCGACCGAGCCGGCACCAACACGGGCGCGCGTTCGCCCCGCGACAACGACGTTGCCGTCATCGTCGACCTGCTGGATCTCACCGATGGTTCCGACGGCGGCGTAACGACCTTCGATTCGGGGCACGAGCAGGATCCGCCCGCCCGAGCGGTCGGCGGCTGCGACGGCGGTCTTTCCCTCGTCGGTCTCCACGTTGATGGTGACGACCATGTGGGGGAAGACCACGCCGTTGTGGAGAGGGAGGACCGGCAGGGTCAGCCGATCGGTGTTGGTTTCAGTGCTCATTGATCAGGAGAAACCCTCATTGTGGACCCGATATTCCTGACCCTGAGCGCAACCGGCTCAAATTAGTTGGGTACCTAGTACTGGGAATCGGCGGTACTCCGTACGCCGTACTCCGTACGCGTCGGAAGTAATGGGACGCGGCACCGGGATCGGAGTCCGCACTCGAGCGCAACTCGCCGTTAGGCGAGGTGCCTCGAATGCCAGTCCAGAATGGCCTGGAACCGCTCGATTCGGTGCTTGGGCTTCCCACTTCGGCTCATTTCGTGGCCCTCGCCGGGAAAACGGATGAACTCGGCTGTCGTGCCGTTGCGCAGCAGCGCCATGAAGTACTGCTCGCCTTGCTCGATCGGGCACCGGAAATCGTTCTCCGAGTGGAGGACGAGCGTCGGTGTGGTCACGTTGTGCGCCAGGCCCAGCGGGCCGAGGCGCCACCAGGCGTCCCATGCTTCCGGGTATTGAGCGCCGCTGTAGGCCGCGGGGAAGGTCCCTGCAATGTCGGACGTGCCGGCGAAAGAAGTCCAGGAGATCAGGGCCCGCTCGACCACGGCAGACTTCCAGCGGTCCTCGTGGCCGATGACCCATGCGGTAAGGAACCCGCCGTAGGAACCGCCCATGATCCCCATCCGCGCGGGATCGAGCCGTGGGTACCGTTCGAAGGCGGCGTCGACTACACGGCGGATGTCCTCGAGATCGACCTGCCCCCAGCCCTCGCCGACGACAGACCGCACGAAGTCCCTGCCCCTGCCCGATGAGCCGCGGGGGTTGGAGTAGACGACCCCGTATCCCGCCGACGCGTATACCTGGAACTCGTCGAAGAAGGCATAGGAGTACTGCGACGCCGGTCCTCCGTGGATGTTGAGGAGAAGCGGTACCGGCCCCTCACCTTCCGGCAGGACGACCCAGACGTCGATCTCTTCGGCGCCCTTCCCGATCGTGAAGTGCTCCGCGGGCCGAATGCCGAAGTCCTCGGTGTTGAGTTCGGTGATCGGGGCCAGGCCGTCGGCGTCCACCGAGTAGACCTCTCCCGGGTTGTCCTCAGTGACCATCGTCACGACCACCCGATCGCCCGCGACATCCCCACCAGAGACCACCGCAGGCCCTTGGACGAGGGTCTCGGTGGAACCGTCGGGATGAGCCTTGATCAGGCCGACCTCGCCCGCCGACTCGAAGGCGACGATGGCGGCATCCCCGTCCCAGCGCACGAACGGCGCCCCACCAGCGAGGGACACGGAGCTTCGGTCCAGGCCGTCCGTGACCCCGGAGAGAGAACCGTCGGCTTCTCTTCGGTACAGAGCCTGAACGGTCGGGTACTCGGTGCCGGGGCTTCCCAGGGCGTGTAGCACCCCGTCCGGCCGGTAGGAGGGGAGGGACCACCACCCCCGCTCCAGGACCCGGGTCGTCTCGGCGCTTGTCACATCGACCTCCCAGACCTCAGTCCCGGAGATGAGGCCGTGCAGGGGATCGCGGTTGGAGATGAAGGCAATCTTCGACCCGTCGGGAGACCACGCCGGGCTCTCCTCGTCCCACTCGCCTTCCGTGACGCAGCGGGGCTCGCTCCCATCGGGATCGACGAGCCAGATGTGCCGGCGGCGGTCATGAGTCCAGCCACGGTTGTCGAACTTGTACGGCATTGAGGTGATGCGCCTGGGTCGTCGGCCTCGCTCGTCGTCGTCGAGCTCCTCCCATTCTTCGGTCGGTGTCACTCCGACCACCGCGAGTTTCGATCCGTCCGGTGACCACTCCAAGCCCTCCGCACCGAATTCGAAGTCGGTGACCAGCCGGGCTTCGCCGCCGCCGATCGGCATCACCGCGACCTGGGGGACTTTCTTCCCTTCGGGAATGCGGAGAAAGGCGAGGTGGGTCCCATTGGGGGACACTCGTGGCATCAAGTCGGACGGTCCGGACGTGAACTGGCGAGCCCCCTCGCCCTCGTGGATCCAGATGGCTCGGTCATAGCGGTCGTCTTCGACGTTGGCTCTCGAGACCGCGAAGAAGACCCGGGCGCCGTCGGGTGTCATCGTGGGCTCGGTCGGGATGTTCAGCCTGGTGATGTCCTCGGGGCGCACGGAGTCTCCTTCTCGCCTACAGACGCCCGATGCGATCGACCAAGAGGTCGAAGAAGCGGTCGGCGTCGATCTTGTTCATAACGGTGCAGTTGGGCGGGCGCCCGGTGATGCCCCACCAGTCGATGACGGTCATTCCCTCGGTCGGTCCTGGAGCGGTATCGATCTCCACGAAGACGTGCTTCCCGCCAAACATGTCGGGCTCGATGAGGTAGGCCATCACGCAGGCGTCGTGGATCGGTGCACCCGGCATGCCGTACTTCTCCATGTCCCAGCGGTCGTAGAAGTCGAGCATGCCGTACACGGCGTCGCCGGCCCTCGAGCCCATGTCCTTGAAGCGCTGCAGGCGATCCGGCGTCCCGAGTGCTTTGTGCGTCACGTCGAGCGGCATCATCACGAGCGGGATCCCGGAGGTGAAGACGACATGGGCCGCGTGGGGATCGACGAAGACATTGAACTCGGCGGCCGGGGTGGTGTTCCCGCCCTCGAAGAATCCGCCCCCCATCATCACGAGCTGCTTGATCCGAGGCGCGATCTCGGGGGCCATGACCAGGGCGAGGCCGATGTTGGTGAGCGGGCCCAGGGTGCACAGGACGACGTCGTCGTCTTCCTTGACCAGCTCGATGATTCGCTCCACGGCGTTGCCCCGTCCAGGCTCGAGAGTCGGAGGGGGCAGGTCGGCCCCGTCGAGGCCTGTCGGACCGTGCACGTACTCGGCCGTGACCAAGTCCTTGACCATCGGACGGGGCGCACCGCGGTAGACCGGAACCTCGGGCCGGTTGGCCAGCTCCACGAGGGCCAGTGCGTTGCGGAGGGTCAGGGAGAGGGGGACGTTGCCGGCGACCGCGGTGATGGCGAGAACCTCGAGCTCTTCGGGAGAGGCCAGTGCCGAGAGGATGGCCACCGCGTCGTCCTGACCCGGGTCGGTGTCGATGATGATCTTCTGTGCGATGGGCGGGGAGGCTAGTGCCGGCATCGGCACCTGGTTCCGCTCAGATCTCCTCTACCGGACCGGTTCGCTCGGCCAGTGCGTCGAGTTCCCGACCGGGCGGCATCGCCTGCGCGCCCCGACCCGTGGTCGCTCCGGAACCCACGGCCACCGCTCGTCTCACGCTGTCGCGAAGTGTTTCGCCCCGCGCGAGGGCTGCTGCCAGGGCGCCGCAGAACGCGTCACCTGCTCCGGTCGTGTCCACGACTTCGACCTCGGGCGCAGGACACCGGAAGAGCGCACCATTTTCGGAGAACACGGCCCCCTCGGCGCCGAGCGTGACGATCACCGATCCGGGGCCGTCGATCTCGCCGATCTTCAGCGGGTCATTCGACCCGGTCAGGCGCTCCAATTCCGACCTGTTGACAACCAGGACGTCGATGAGCCCCAACAGCTCCGCGGGGAGGTTGCTGGCGGGAGCGGCATTGAGCACGAAGACTCCCCGGGCGATCCGGGCAGCCGCCAGCACGGTCTCGACGGGAACCTCCAGTTGCGTCAGACACACCGCGGCTTCTGCCACGAGGTCCTGATATCGCGCAACCCAATCGGGATCGACGTCCAGGTTGGCGCCCGGGCTGACCACGATGGCATTCTGGCCTTCGGAGTCGACGGTGATCACGGCCAGACCGGTGGGCGCATCGTCGTCGATACCGACACTGGCGTCGTCGACTCCGGCGCCTGTCAATGCTCTGCGCATCTCCCGTCCCTCGGCGTCCCCCCCGACCTTTCCCAGCATCGTCACCGAAGCTCCGAGCTTGGCGGCCGCGACTGCCTGGTTGGCTCCCTTGCCACCGGGCCCGGTGATGTGAGTCGTGCCGAGGACCGTTTCCCCGGGTGCAGGGTGATGCGGGGTGAACACGGTCAGGTCGCGGTTGATTGAGCCCACCACGACGACTCGAGCCGTCACTCGGTCCCCACCGGCTGTTTCCTGACCCCAGGTGGACATGCGCAGCAAGTTACAGGTGGCAGACTGCCGCCGTGTTCGCAGCAGCCCGCCGCCTCGCCGAGGTGACTCCGGCCGATCGCAACCGCGTGGTCGACCTGATGCGCGTCCTCTCCATCCTGGTGGTCGTGTTCGGGCACTGGCTGATGGCGGCGGTCACCATCGAGGAAGGGACTCTGGTGCCGGGCCATCTTCTCGAGCTTGCCGACTGGACACACCCGCTCACATGGGTCTTCCAGGTGATGCCGGTCTTCTTCTTCGTCGGCGGATACTCCAATGCCCGATCGTGGCGTTCCGCGCAGCGTCGCGGCGAACCGTACGGGGGCTGGTTGCGGGCGAGGCTGCGGCGACTCATCGTCCCTGTGGTGCCGCTGCTCGTGGTGTGGGGAGTCCTCGGCTGGGTGGCGCTCAGGGCCGGCCTTACATGGGAGACGCTGCAGCTCGGCTCGCAAGTGGCTCTCGTCCCCACCTGGTTCCTGGCGGCGTACGTCGTCATCGTCACTCTCGCTCCATTGTTCCTGTGGCTCTGGGACCGATTCGGTGGGTGGTCCGTAACGGGCGGGCTCGCCCTTGCCGGCATCGCCGACGCGGTCTCCATCGCCGGCGGAGTGGTCTGGGTCGGGTTCCTCAACTACGTGCTCGTCTGGGGCACGGTTCACCAGCTCGGTTACGCCTGGGTAGATGGCCGACTCGACGGCCGTGCCCGGAGGTGGCTGCTGGTGGCGCTCGGCCTCGCCGCGACCCTGGCCCTCGTTCGGTTCGGGCCCTACCCGGTGGCAATGGTCGGGCTCGACACCGCCGAGATCACCAACTCCTACCCGCCACGTGTCACGCTGGCCTTCCTGGGCATGTTCCAGGCCGGTCTCGTGCTGGTGGCCGAGCCTCTGCTCGACCGTTGGATGCGCCGACCCCTGGCGTGGGCGTTCGTGGTCATGGTCAGCGTCCAGATCATGACCCTCTACCTCTGGCACCTGACGGCCATGGTCATCGCCATCGGAGCCGGGATGGCCTTTGGTGGCTTCGGATTCGGGATCGAACCGCTGACCGGCGTCTGGTGGCTGACCCGACCGATCTGGTTCCTGGTGCTCGGGGTCCTGACCGTGATGCTCGTGTCCATCCTGGGACGGTTCGAGCGGCCCCGTCCCGACAGCCGGCCAGCACCACCCTGGTGGCGACCCGCCATCGCGGTGGCATTCGTGTGTGCCGGTCTCGGCCTGCTGGCAGCCATCGGGATTGCCGACGAGCAGGGCCTAAATGGGATCATCCTCACCCTCCCCATCGCGGGAGTTGTGCTCGGAGGTGTGGTCGCTCTGTCTCCTGATCGCCGGGTTGAGGGAAGGCCTCTGCCGCCGAGCTAGCGAGGCGGGAGGCAGGGGGCCGTCGATCCTCACGCGGAATTCGGCTCCAGGATTCGTTCCTACGATGCGGAAGCTTGAGACTCTCGCGTGCAGTGATCAGGGAATCGTGACATCCACCACCTTTCGGTCGTTGTCGATTCGCAACTTTCGGCTCTATTTCACGGGTCAGGCCATATCCCTTCTCGGGACGTGGATGCAGCGTGTTGCCCAGGCGTGGCTCGTCCTGGAACTCACAGGATCGGGAACTGCTGTCGGGACCGTCACCGCATTTCAGTTCCTCCCCATCCTCCTGCTGGCACCGCTCGGTGGCCTCATTGCCGACCGTCACGACAAGCGGAAGATCCTCTACTTCAGCCAGTCGCTGGCCGGCTTGTCCGCCTTGGGACTCGGAGTTGCCGTGCTCGCCGGTGTCGTCGAGCTCTGGACCGTGTACGTGTCGGCCGCGGCCCTGGGGATGGCTGCAGCATTCGACACGCCAGCCCGTCAGACGTTCGTCGAGGAGATGGTGGGCCGGAGCCAGCTGACCAATGCGGTGAGCCTGAACAGCACCCTGGTCAATGCGGCCCGGATCATCGGCCCGGCCATTGCCGGGTTGCTCATCGTCGGCGTCGGGATCGGATGGTGCTTCATCATCAACGGGTTCTCCTACGTCTCGCTGATCGTCGCCCTCCTGGTTATGGACCCGACACAGCTCAAGCCGGGGACCATCTCGGCGCGGAGTCGGCGCCAGCTCCGAGAGGGCTTCGGATACGTGATGCGGACTCCAGCGGTCCGGACACCGCTCGTCCTTCTGGCGGTTGCCGGCCTGTTCATTTACGAGTACCAGGTGATCCTGCCCTTGTTCGCCCGGTTCACCTTCGGAGGTGACGCTCAGACCTTTGCGGCCATGACTTCGGCCATGGGCATCGGGGCGGTGGTCGGTGGCCTGCTGGTGGCTTCCAAGGTGAACCAGTCGCCGGCCTCTCTGGCCAGGACCGGCATCGTGTTCGGGATCCTCCAACTGATCGTCTCCGCGGCCCCGACTCTGATCCTGGCCTACGCCAGCCTCGCCATCGTCGGGGCGGCGAGTGTGACCTTCATCGCCTTGGGCAATTCGACGCTCCAGTTGACGGCGGAGCCAGCGATGCGGGGGAGGGTGATGGGCATCTATGTGGTGGCGTTCTTCGGGACCACCCCGATCGGCGCTCCTCTGATGGGCTGGTTCGGGGAGTTCGTCGGTCCTCGTTATGCCCTCGCACTCGGTGGGATCACCCTCATCGCGGCCGCGCTGTATGCCCTGCCGAGACTGGGACGCGACCCTCTGATCGGCGGGATCACCGAGCCACCCCCACCCCCGGCCAAGGTCTGAGGATCCGGGGACTAGTCACTTCGGGCGAACCCGTGGCGAAGGTTGCCGTCGCATTCGCCACGGGTCTACTTTTGACCACGGGAAATCAACGCGGGGGGCGTGGGTGTCAAGGTTCAAGGCGAGGCCGTTCACGGGCTGGTGCTCGCACCGCCAGCGACTGGTCACGATCACTGCCGGCCTGGAGCGATCGGTATGTGAGCGTTGCGGGCACGTCTGGCTTCGTTACCTGGAGCCGACCGTGATGGTGTACCCCGAGGTCACAGAGGAGCCGGAGCCTCAGCTGTCTCGTGACTGCGGTGTCTGCGGGAAGAAGGCAACCTTCATCATCCCCAACGGTGTTGCATGTGCCAGCCACGCCTGGGCCGAAGCGGCCCGCCAGGAAGAACTCGGCTTCGACCTCTGGGTGCCCATCCGCATCGACCAGAACGCCAAAGCCGAGGGCTGATCAGTTCCCTGCTCGCGAGCAGGGCGTGGCGCGTGGCGATACGTAGTGCTCGCGAGCAAGCGGGTCACGGCACCGGGCCATAATGGGTACATGATCTCCTCTGTCAGTCCTACCGACGGCCGTCTGATCGCCGAGTACACCGAGACCTCCCACGAGGACGTCGAACGACACATCGACACCGCGGCGAAGCTGCAGGTCGAGTGGGAGCAGGTATCGATCGCCGATCGAGCCGTTCCCATGCTTGCACTGGCCGATTTCCTCGAGCGCGATCAGGAGAAGCTGGCCGTGCTCATGGCTGACGAGATGGGCAAGCCCCTGGCTCAGGGGCGGTCTGAGGTGGACAAATGCGCATGGGTGTGCCGCCATTACGCCGAGGAGGCGGAGCGGATACTCGCCGACCTTCCCATCGAAGCCGGGCGCACCAAGAGCTACGTCGCCTATCGGCCCCTCGGAGTCGTGCTGGCGGTGATGCCTTGGAACTTCCCGTTCTGGCAGGTGTTCCGGTTCCTGGCCCCGGCCCTGATGGCGGGCAACGCCGGGCTTCTGAAGCACGCTTCCAACGTCACCGGCTGTGCGATGGCCATCGACGAGCTGGTCGTCGAAGCTGGGTTCCCCGACGGTCTCTTCCGCACGCTCGTGATCCCTTCCAGTCGGGTGGATACGGTGCTGGAGCATCCCAAGGTCGTCGCCGCCACTCTCACCGGCTCCGATCCTGCTGGCCGGGCGGTGGCATCAAAGGCGGGCAGCCTTCTGAAGAAGACCGTGCTCGAGCTCGGGGGTTCCGACCCCTACTTGGTTCTGGCCGATGCCGACCTCGAACGGGCCGCCCAGACTTGTGCCAGCTCACGCCTTATCAACGGGGGCCAGTCGTGCATCGCCGCCAAGCGATTCATCGTCGAGGGACCCGTCTACGACGAGTTCGTCGAACGGATGGCCGCCCATCTGAGTGGGGCCGTTATGGGCGATCCCCACGACTCCGTCACGACCCTCGGACCGATGGCGCGTGTCGACCTGCGCGACGAGCTGCACGACCAGGTGGTGCGTACGCGGGACGCGGGCGGCCGTGTCGTGATCGGTGGCCAGCTGCCCGAGGGACCTGGAGCCTTCTATCCCCCGACCCTCATCGCCGATGTCACAGCGGGCATGGCGATCTACCGGGAGGAGACGTTCGGTCCGGTCGCCGCGGTGATCCGGGCCACAGACCTCGACGACGCCGTCAGTATCGCCAACGACAGTGACTTCGGCCTGGGAGCGGCAGTGTTCACCGCTGATCTGGACCGAGGCGAACAGATCGCCCGCGACCGGCTTCAGGCCGGCGCATGTTTCGTCAATGCGTTGGTCGCCTCCGATCCGAGGCTGCCCTTCGGTGGGATCAAGATGAGCGGTTACGGGCGAGAGCTCGCGGATTTCGGCATGAGGGAGTTCCTCAACATCAAGACGGTCGTCGTCGATTAGCCCTGAGCGAAGAGGTGGGCGGTCCAGATGGTGCCGTTGCCGTCGACCCATGCACCGATGCCCACGTGGGTGAAGCTGCCCAGGATGATGCCACGATGACCACCGCTCGATTTGAACGCATCGAAGAGCGAGCTGACCGAGCCGCCTTTGCCGACGGTCTCACCGGCTGAGTTCCACGGTGGGACTAGCTGGCTGGGGTACGACGAATGTTTCAGGGTGGCGTTGGTCCCCATCCACTGGGCCCAGTCGCGGGCGTACGAGTCGAGCTGGCCGCTGCGTGTCAGTGCCGCGAGACCGTTGCCGGATCGGTACGCATTGATTCGTCCGTAGAAGTCGGCCTCAAAGGAGGAGTTGAACCCGCCGGTCGGAGCCGCCTGTGTCGTTGTGGTCGCCTTCGGTGCGGTCGTTGTGGTGGTCGGGGAAACCGCCGGCTTGGGCTTCGGCTTCGGGGAGGGCACCACCGTGGTTGTCGTCGGTGGCGCGGTCGTCGTGGTGGTCGACTCGACGATGACGGCTTCCAGCGACTCCATTTCGGCGTGATCGATACCGACGGTGACGTCAAGGACCATCGCGAGAGTAGAGGTGGTCGAA
>CAZGWX010000021.1:0-13594 GCA_964529515.1 uncultured Acidimicrobiaceae bacterium | reverse complement strand
AGTCGGTGAGCGCGGCCCGTCGCTAGCGTGACCGCATGACTACTCCCTTTGAGATCACCGACCGGCTCATCTCCGAGCTCGCCGCCATGGCCCCGCCACTGGCCACTTACTGGGGTCTCGAAGCCGACCACGGCTCGTGGGGCAAGGGCTTCTCGGTCGAGGGCCAGGAAGAGCAGGCCAACCTTGGTCGTCGCTACCTGTCCGACTTGGAGCCGCATCTCGACCATCCCGACCCTCGGCAGCGGCTGGCCGCGCGCTCCGTGGCCAGCGAGCTCCGCGAGGGGATCGAAGACTTCGATCGGGGTGACCATTTCAGGGCGCTCCGCCACCTCGGCGGACCCCTCCACCTCCTGAGGAACATCTTCGATGTGATGCCGTCGGGGTCGCCTGAGGCCGATGAGAACCTGATCAGACGGCTCGAAGGTGTCCCGGGTGCACTGGCCGACATGCGAGCCACGGCGGCCGAGGGGCAGGCCAAGGGGATTTCGGTGGCACGACGCCAGGCGGTGTCAGTTGCTGAGCAGGCCCGCCACCTCACAGGCCCGGACTCGGTCCTCGCCGGCGTAGTCCGGCGGGTCGGCGATACACCCAGAGCTCAGGCCGCTCTCGCCGCAGCCCAAGAGGCAGCTGGTGCGTTCGCCGACTGGCTCCGAGTCGAGTATGTGCCCCACGCCACCGTCGAGGACGGGGTAGGCGCCGAGCTCTACACCCGGGCGCTGAGCAACTTGGTGGGCAAGGAAACCGAACCGATGGAGGCCTACCAGTGGGGGTGGGCGGAGCTGGACCGGCTCATCGCAGAGATGGAGAGGACAGGGGAAGACATCCTTCCCGGTGCCGGCTGGCAGGCGGTCCGACGGCACCTCGATGAGGATCCGGCCGGGCTGGCTCGCTCGACAGACGAGCTCATCGATTTCGTCCGTCAGGTACTGGACCAAGCGGTCGAAGATCTTACGGGCGTCCACTTCGACGTTCCCGACGAGATCCGGCCGCTGACGGTTCAACTGGCGCCGCCAGGGGGAGCTCTCGGCGTTTACTACATGGGCCCGTCCGACGACCTGTCACGTCCCGGAGGCGTCTGGTATTCGATCGGTGACCAGAACACGTTCCCGTTGTATCAGCATCGCTCGACCGCCTACCACGAGGGCTTCCCGGGCCACCACCTCCAGATCGCCACCGCTCGCTATCTGAAGGACGATCTCTCCCGGGCACAGCGCCTCCTCGTCCACTGCGTCGGCTACACCGAGGGTTGGGGAATGTACGCCGAGATTCTGATGGGGGAGCTCGGGTACCTCTCCGATCCGGCGCATTACTTCGGGATGCTTGCCAAACAGATGTACCGGGCGTCGCGTGTGGTGGTGGACATCGGTCTGCACCTCGGGCTGACCATCGCCGGTTCATCGGAGGTGGCTGCTGGAGAGCCGTGGTCCTATGAAAGGGCCATCGCCTTCATGGAGCACTACGGGATGCAGAACGCCGTCGAGGCCGAGGCCGAGGTGCTGCGGTATCTGGGGTGGCCGGGCCAGGCCCCGACCTACAAGCTGGGAGAGCGTGAGATCCTGGCGATCAGGGAAGAGTCGCGAGCGGAGCTGGGCGACGCGTTCGACCTCAAGGGGTTCCACTCCAAGGTGCTGGCTACCGGAGCGGTCCGTCTCGACACGCTTCGCCAGGAGATCCTGGGGTAGGTGGATTTCTCCCCCATTCATGGGGGAGTCCCCGAGCGTCAGCGAGGGGAAGGGGGTGAGGTCCCCAGTCAAGTACGGCCAGGCGAGATGCTCTTTCGCTTCACCGCGCTCGGTGATTATCCTGATGGCTGAAACGCTCATCTAGAGCGGCCGAGGGACAGGCCCGTCGACGCCGCGGCAACCGACTTTGAGCACGGTGCCAATGCCTGGACGATGAGTGACCCAAGGGCTCTCGGGCCCATGGTCCTCCGTCGGCGTTTCGCGAGAGACAAGACCAGAGGAGAGACCATGCGCAGAGCCTGGAGCATTTCGTGAACTATTTGGACGCAGTCGCGGCCGGAACCGTGATCTTTGACGGCGCCACGGGGACCAACCTCCAGCGTGTCAACCTCGGCATCGAGGACTTCGGTGGACCGGAGTTCGAAGGGTGTGTCGACCTTCTCAGCGTCACCCGACCCGACGTGATCGCAGATCTCCATCGATCGTTCCTCGATGTCGGGGTCGACGTCGTGGAGACGAACTCGTTCGGTGCCTTCGCCATCACGCTGGGGGAGTACGGAATCGCCGACCGGGCGTACGAGATCTCGGCGGCCGCCGCATCCGTTGCCCGCGAGACGGTCGACGAGTACATCGCTCGGGACGGGCGGCAGCGGTTCGTCGCCGGCTCGATGGGCCCGGGGACCAAGTTCGCCACTCTGGGCCAGGTCTCCTACCGCGACCTTGCCGCCGCTTACCGGGACCAGGCCGCGGGCCTGATCGACGGTGGTGCAGATCTGCTCATCATCGAGACCCAGTTCGACCTGCTCGGCGCCAAGGCCGCCATCGACGGCGCCCGCCAGGCCATGCGCTCGACGAGCCGCGAGGTGCCCCTCCAGGTGCAGGTGACGATCGAGCTCACGGGGCGGATGCTTCCGGGCACCGAGATCGGCGCCGCACTCTCGGCCCTGTCGGCGGTGGGGCCCGATGTCATCGGTCTCAACTGTGCCACCGGGCCCACCGAGATGTGGGAGCCGCTCCGCCATCTCGTCACCCATTCGCCCGTGCCGATCTCGGCGATCCCCAACGCCGGCCTCCCCAAAGTGGTCGACGGCGAGATGGCCTATGACCTCGGCCCCGACGAGCTCGCCGACCACCTGTCGCGGTTCGTGTCCGAGCTCGGTGTCGGCGTGGTCGGCGGCTGTTGCGGCACCACGCCCGAGCACCTGGCCGCGGTGGTCGCCGCGGTACGGCCGACCGAGCCCAAGGTTCGGGACCCGAAGCCGGTGGAGGCCGCTACCTCGATCTACTCGTCGGTCCCGTTCGACCAGGACACCTCGTTCCTGATCATCGGCGAGCGCGCCAACACCAACGGTTCCAGGGCATTCCGGGACGCGCTGCTGGCGGGCGACATCGAGAAGTGCGTCACAATCGGCCAGGGCCAGCTTCAGGAAGGCGCCCACCTCGTCGACCTGTGCGTGGATTACGTAGGGCGCGACGGGGTTGAGGACATCGCTCGGCTCGCAGCGTCGTTCGCAACCGACGTTGCCGCGCCGATCGTCGTCGACTCGACAGAGCCCGAGGTCATGGAAGCCGCCCTCGAAAGACTTGGTGGTCGGTCGGTCCTCAACAGTGCCAACCTCGAGGACGGGGAAGCAGAGGGTTCCAGGCTCGACCGCGTCTTCAGCTTGGCCCGCAAGCACGGCACCGCGGTCATTTGCCTCGTCATCGACGAGAAGGGCCAGGCGCGGACGGCCGACCACAAACTGGAGATAGCGCACAGGATCCAGAAGCTCGCCACGGGGAAGTACGGGCTGTCCAACGGCGACCTGTTGTTCGACGCCCTCACCTTCCCGCTCTCCACGGGCGGGGAGGACCTGCGGGGTGACGCCATGGAGACCCTGGAGGCCATCCGGAGGATCAAGTCCGAGATCCCCGGCGCGCGGACCGTGCTCGGCGTCTCCAACGTCTCTTTCGGGCTCAACCCGCCCGCCCGACGTGCTCTCAACTCGGTGTTCCTCCACGAGGCAGTAGAGGCCGGTCTCGACGCCGCCATCGTCCACGCCGCCAAGATCGAGCCGCTGAGCCGGATCGACCCCGACCAGCGGGAGGCCTGCCTCGACCTGATCTACGACCGCCGGCGCGAGGGCTACGACCCCCTGGAGCGAATCATCGAACTGTTCGCCGATCAGAAGGACGTCGACGAGTCGATCGACCGATACGAGGGGCTGTCTCTTGGAGAGAAGCTGGCGAGACGGATCATCGACGGCGACCAGGCCAATGTGATCGGCGACCTCGACGCCGCCCTCGCCGAGGGCTGGAAACCGCTCGACATCATCAACGACCACCTGCTCGCAGGGATGAAAGTGGTCGGCGAACTGTTCGCCAGCGGCGAGATGCAACTGCCGTTCGTCCTCAAGTCGGCGGAGACCATGAAGAAATCGGTGGCCCACCTCGAGCCGCTCATGGAGAAGGCCGATTCGGCCAATCGGGGGTCGATCGTCCTCGCCACGGTCGCGGGTGACGTCCACGACATCGGCAAGAACCTCGTCGACATCATCCTGCGCAACAACGGCTACACGGTGCACAACCTCGGCATCAAGGTCGGGATCTCGGAGCTGATAAGTGCCTATGAGGAGCACAAGGCCGACGCCATCGGGATGAGCGGCCTGTTGGTGAAGAGCACCTTGATCATGAAGGACAACCTGGACGAGCTCGAGCGGAGGGGCCTCGGAAACACGCCCGTCCTCCTCGGTGGCGCGGCCCTGACGCGCAACTACGTCGAAGCCGACCTCCGCAGCAGGTACGCCGGGCCGCTCTATTACGGAAAGGACGCTTTCGCCGGGCTCGATGCCATGGCCCGGGTCGTGGCCAAGGAGCCGGTGCCCGCACCCGAGAAGGCCCGGGCGTCCCGCTTCGATGCTGTCGAGCCGTCGCCGACGCCGAGACGGTCACCCGAAGTGACCGACGACAACGAGATCTTCCAGCCACCGTTCCTCGGGAGCCGGGTCGTCAAGGGCGTATCCGTCGACGACATCGTCCCGTTCCTCAACCTGACGGCGCTCTTCCGCAACCAGTGGCAGTACCGGCCCGAGCTCGACGAGAACGACCAGCAGTTCAAGGAAAGGGTCGGGCTGATCCTGCGCGGCGAGTTGGCCAAGGTCCGCACCGACGACCTTCTCGTCCCCCAGGTGGTCTACGGCTACTACCCGGCCAACGGGGACGGCAACGAGCTGGTGATCTGGTCCGACGAGCAACGGTCGTCCGAGCTGGCCCGGTTCGGGTTCCCCCGCCAGCCGGAGGATCCATACCTGAGCATCGCCGACTTTTTCCGGCCGATCGAGAGCGATGAGGTCGACTATGCGGCGTTCCACATCGTGACCATGGGTCCACGGGTGTCGGAGCGCACGAAGCAGTTGTTCGCCGAGGATCGCTATCAGGACTACCTCCTGCTGCATGGTCTGGGCGTCGAGATGGCGGAGGCTCTGGCCGAGTACTGGCACCACCGCGTCAGGACCGAGTGGGGGTTCGTGGACGAGGACGGGCCGACCCTGCTCGGCCTGTTCCGCCAGCAGTACCGCGGCGGCCGCTACTCGTGGGGCTACCCGGCGTGTCCCGACCTCGAGGACAACGAGACGGTGGCGCGACTTCTCGACGCCGATCGCATCGGCATCCATGTCGGAGCGGAGACGGGCTTCCAGTACCAGCCTGAGCAGACCACGTCGGCCATCATCTGCCATCACCCCCGGGCGAAGTACTTCGTGGCCCGCAAACCGAGGGAGGAGCGTCTTGCTGACAGCCAATCGTGACTGGCGACGCATCGTCGAGGTCAACCCGCCGGAACTGCCCAACAACAGGCACCGGAAGCTGTCGCCGGCCTGGTCGAACGTCCTGGTCACCGACAACGTGTTCGGGCGGATTCGGGTCTCGCCGTACGCCTTCAGCGCCCGGATCACGCATGACACTCCGGATGTACAACCAACGGTCGTAGTGTCGACGAGGGACCGGAACATCCTGGCAATCGAGTCGGAGGTGAGAGGAGCCCTCGGCAACGGGGTCGAGAGCTTCCTCGTGGTCGTGGGCGACACCGTTCCGCACATCGACCACATGGCCCACCACTACGAGATCGTGGAGCACTTGAACCGTCTCCACGCCGCGCTACCGGAGTTCGAGGTGGGCATGCCGACGCGCTTCCGGGAGTGGCAGTTTCGACGACGCATCGAGCTCGGCGCCCAGTTCTTCGTGACCGGCCCGGTGATTGACCCCCAGACCGTCGAGCCCAACATGGCGCGGCTCGGGCTCAAACCGGAGGATCCGCCGGTCTATCTGATGGTGATACCGCCGTTCGGCCCCGAGTGGATCGATCGCATGGAGTCGATCGGGGCCGTGCCGGCGTCGGATGGTCTCAAGTCCAGGGTCGCCGAACTGCCCGGCGACGTCCGTCGCAAGGCCGCCTGGGAGACCCTGGCCGAGACCGAGCGCCGTGCCCGAGACGCCGGCTGTGCCGGGATCATCCTCATGGGCCTCAAGTTCGATTCGGTTATCGAAGAAGCGCCGCGGTTCCTGCAGAACCAGTAGCGAAGGCGGGGATGAGTTCGGTTCCAGACGGACTCCTGGGTCGCTTCGCGCGCGCCCCCTCCCGGCTACGCCGGACTCCCCCGCTCAGTTGCCGCTCCACGGGGGAGAAGTCCGGTCGTCCTCTGGCTACTGAGTAGCGTCTAGGGCGTGTTTGACGCCGTAGACACCAGACGCACGATCAAGATCGTCTTCGGTGCCCTGGTGTTCACCCTCGGAGCCCAGAGCGTGAGGTTTCTCTTCGGGTCAATGGCCTGGTACCTGCGGGACACAGTGGGCATCGGCGTCATCGACCTGATCCCCATCGCACTCGCCCCGTTCGTGCTGGGTCTGCTCTTCCCGATGATGTCCCGATGGCTGACCGTGCGCGGTGCGACCTGGCTCGCCGTGATCCTCCTCGTCGCCGGGAGGGTCGTGAACCAGGTCTCGGGCTCGCCGATGATCGACTTCTGGAGCGCGGCGGTCGCCACCTGGGCGTTCGTAGGCGTCCTCCCGCTCATCCTCAGCATGGGACGGGCAGCGCTCACCGGCGGCGTCCTCCTCGGCCTGGCCATCGACTCGTCGATTCGGGGCATCGGCCTCGGCCTCGACCTTGCTTACCAACCCGGTGCGGGAGCGGTCGCTGCTGTGGTCGGATTGGGGGTCGCCACCCTCTACGTCCTCTGGGCCTGTCCGACGGCCGAACGAACGGGTGCTCCGTGGGGCCCGGGCTGGCGTCTCATCGGGATCGGCCCGTTCCTCTTCTTCCAGTTTCTCATCTTGCAGAGCCAGGGCTGGACCGCCGAGATGATCGGGGCCGCCGGCGCCCAGACCCAGCTCCGGATCGCCCTCCTCAACGTGGTGGCGATGGTGCTGGTGGCGCGATTCGAGGGCTCGCGACTGGTGCATCTGGCGGCCGTCGTGGTCGTGGTGGCCGCCCTGGTGATGGCCGAGACACCCGGAATGGCGTTCAACGTCCTATCGCTGCTGGCCATCCCGGCGGCCGGTCTCGTTTGGGCGTCGTTCGTCCCCGACCTCTACGAGGGGGGCGTGGGCGCTTCCACCACCTACCTCACCATCGGCATGACGCTGCTCGTCGTCCTCGGCCTCGCCTACTACGTTCCTCTCGACATGAACCTGGGCTTCACCCAAACCCAGGTCAGAGTGGCGTCGGCGATTCTGCTGGGGTTGATCGCTCTGGCGGGTGCCCTCAGCCAGACCGCGGCCCGACCTGGCACCTCCAGCCAGACCTGGGCATTTGCCGCCCTGGCCTCTCTGCTCCCACTTTTAGGACTGATCGACACCTACGACGGTGGCGTAGTTACCGACTACGAGGGGTTCTTTCCGATGCGGGTCATGTCCTACAACATCCACTCCGGGTTCGGGGTCGATGGGACCATGGACCTGGAGGCGATAGCCCAGGTGATCGAAGACTCCCAGGCCGAGATCGTCGGGCTTCAGGAGGTCTCGCGGGGACAGTTGATCTCCGGTGTCGCCGATCAAGTCGCGTTCTTCCAGGAGAGGCTCGGCTTCGACTACGTCGAGTTCTATGGGACGACCGACCCCACCTTCGGCAACGCCATCCTGAGCCGCCACCCGATTCGGGAGGTCACAGAGGTCTATCTCCCCCAAGTGGGCACGCCCCTTCGCCGCGGCTACTTGGGTGCGGCCATCCAGTTCGGGGCCGATGAGATCCTCTTCATCAGCACCCACCTCCAGCACGTGAACGATCCCGACGTGCATGACCAGGACCCGGAAGTCGACCTGTACCCGGTGCACCACGAGCAGATCGAGACGATCCTCACCAAGTGGGGTGGTGTGGAGCCGGCGATCCTCGTCGGCGACTTCAATGCCCGGCCGGGTTGGCGCCAGCTGGAAGAGCTAATGGCTGCCGGCTGGGTCGACTCGTGGGCCGAGGTGGGTGCCGGCGACGGGTTCACTTCCAACTCCGCCAACCCGCAACATCGCATCGATTACGTGTTCCACACCCCCGACCTGGCCGTGGCCGACGCCGGGGTGATCCAGAGTCGGGCGTCGGATCACTTCCCGGTGGTCGTCGACCTCGAATTGCGCTGATTCGATTCGGGGTCGGTTCAAGAACCTCCCCGCTAATTGACGATGATTAATCATGGAGGCAAAGGCTCGTCGCGGGCCGATCGCCCGTCCGGCACTGGCTGCCCTGGCTGCAGGCCTTCTGGTGGTCCTGTTGGTCGCCGGCTTCACCCTGGCAAATTCGATCGGGGCATCTCGTGTAGCCGACAACGCATCAACTCTGCACTGGTTGAACGGCGCCAGCGCCGCCTCGGGGCTCACTCGTGCGGCGCTGGCGCAGGAGATCACTTTTGTCGGGCTTGAAGGTCGCGGCCTGGCTACCTCTGAAGATGCCGGATTTGCCAGCGCTCAAGTGGACACCGCACGAGATCGGCTCAGGACCTTGGCGGCTTCAGGCGGGTCGCCTGATGTTCTTGACCGGCTTGCCACGTTCGCGGAAGGCGTGGAAAGGGTGAGATCGATTCTGGCTGCAGACGGATCGCCTGCGGCGACCGACGCCATGGACGAACTCGAAGACTCCTACGAAGACCTCAGGTTGCGCATCGAGACCGAGCAGGAGGAGGTGCTTGCGGCCATCGACTCCAACACGAGGGCCGCGGCGCGGGTGGACGACTACCTGTCGGTCCTCCTGACGCTCGCAGTGCCGGCGTCGGCCGTTCTCGTCTACTGGGCCATCGCACGACGCCAGGTACGGGATATGAAGGAAATGAGCCGGCTGGAGCTGGAGGCGGAAAGGGAGTTGAGCCGAGCAAAGGACGCATTCATCTCGGGGTTGTCGCATGAACTCCGCACACCACTGACGTCGGTTTACGGATTCGCGGAGATTCTCACCGACGGCGCGGAGCACGACGAGGCTGCAGTCAGCGAAATGGCCGGGGAGATCGCTCGCGAGGCCTCCGAACTGGCACGAATGGTCGACGACCTCATCGTTGCCTCCCGATTCGAGAGCAACGGGGTCGCGGTCGAACTCGGCCCGACCGCTCTCGCCCCGGTGGTGGAGAACGCATTGCATCCCTTCGAGCGAGCGGGACAAGACTTCGTCTGGGCGCCGACTCCGTTGATCGTGAGCACGGACGGCCAACGGCTACGTCAAGTGCTGGTCAACCTTCTGTCCAATGCGGTCCGACATGGGGGCCAACGGATGGGCGTGTCTGTTTCGGTACAGGGCAAGAGGGCCGAGATCGAAGTGTGGGACGACGGTCCGGGGATTCCTGCCGACCTGCTCGATCACCTAGACCACCACAGCTTCGCCCACGACGCCGATGCCACCCTCATCACAGGCTCGGTCGGGCTCGGGCTCTCCGTGGCCCGGCGGCTGGTCAGCCGGCTTGGCGGAACCCTCCGGTACCGGCGGACTGCAGGACGGACTTCCTTCATAGTCGACATTCCCGTGGTGGATGATCCGGGCCGGCTCGAACCTCGGAGCCCAGAGTTGACCAGGCCAGCTCGAGTCGGATGAGACGCGCTGCTTGGCTCCTGGTGGCGTCGGGCATGGCACTTGCCGCGCTGGCCCCCGCGGCGCTCGGCGAGACCGCGAGCTCGTACGCCGACAAGTTCGATTCAGCGTCCTACTCGGGTTCGAACGGGACGCTTGCCTGGGGAGGGCCCTGGTCCGAGGTCGGCGAGTCCGACGATCCCGGGTCCGGTGCGGTCAGGGTCGCCGCGGGCACCGGCTGCAAGTCGGGCAACTGTCTCCAGGTCACCAGTGCGTTGCTCGAGCTTCAGAATGCTGGCGCCGCCCGCTTCGCCGATACTTCGGTCTTCTCCAGCGCCGAACTGTCTTTCGAGATGGTCTCGCAGACGCTGGGGCTGGGCGGACTTGTCGGTGCGCTCACGGGCGCAAGCTTCTCGGTCGAAGTCACCACAGATTCCGGCTCCCGCTGGACGGTTCTCGACCAAGGGAGTCTTCTCGATCTGCTCGATACCCGGACCACGAAGGTCTTGTCTCTCGACTCCTACCTGGCCGCAGGCTTCGGGGTGCGCTTCCTGGCACAGGACCTGCTCGGTGGCCGGGTCATGATCGACGACGTCCAGATCGATGGGGTGCTTCGCCTATCTCCGACGACCACAGTGGCTCCCACGACCACGCCCACCGTCCTGGATCCGCCGGTGTCAGTGCCCACCACGGTTCCCGGTTCGCCGGTGTCAGTGCCGACCACGGTTCCCGGATCGGGCACGCCAACGTCGCCACCCCCGATCGTCCGGCCTACCACGACCACCGAGCCTGCACTCGAGGAAGTTCCTTCGTCGAGCACGACCTCGACGACCGTCGTCGCTGAACCACCGCCTGGCGGCGGATCCCCTTCTGGACCGACGGATGGACTTCGAGTGAGTGCGAGCGGGGTACAGGCCTCTGCCGGCTTGCCCACGTTCCACCCCATCGGCCTGGCGGCCGATCAGCGGTCCGCCGTGGAAAGGATCGCCTCCGGCTGGATCAATCTGGTCGCTCTGGCCATGGTGGTCACCGGGTTCTCGATCTTCGGCGTCGACCGGAGGAGACGGCGCGAGTCCGGACCCGACGCCGAACTCAGCTGAGAACACCTGACGCCAGCTCCCGGTAGCGTGACAGGATGCTCACCGAACGCCCTGAAGTCTGCTCGGCTCTCGATAAGGCAGAGGTCTGTCACCTGACCGCCGTCTCGCCTGAAGGGCAGCCACAGACCACTCCCGTCTGGTTCCTGCGAGACGGTGACGACCTGATCGTCTATAACAAGCCGACCTCACCCAGGCTGGCGTCGATCGCCGCTAACGACCGCGTCTCCGCCGTGCTCAGGGGTGACGTGGCTGCCGACGGAGCGGTCATCATCGAGGGGCGTGCTCGGGTTGACGAGAGCTTGCCCAGTCCGGAGGCATGGCCCGAGTATCTCGACAAGTACGAGAGTGCGATCATGAAGCTCGGCTGGACCCCCGAGCAGTTCGCCGAGGGGTACTCGGTGGGAATCCGGATCGTCCCGACGCGGGTTCGTGCATGGGGCGTCGATCACGTGGTGGCCGCCGAGGACTGATCGACCCGGCCAGCTGCCGCTACCGTGTTGCTCTCATGAAATTGATCCCGCACTGGATCGACGGGCACCCGTCGCCCGGCTCGTCCGACACCTCGGGTCCGGTGTACAACCCGGCCACAGGCCAACAGGCCGCAGAGGTTGCGTTCGGTGGAGCTTCGGAGGTCGACGCTGCCGTCGCGTCCGCCCAGACGGCCTTCGAGTCGTGGTCCAACGCCTCTCTGGCCACGCGTCAATCGGTGATGTTCGCCTACCGGGAGATCGTGGCCGCTCGCAAGCGGGAGATCGCCGAGGCGATCACGGCGGAGCACGGTAAGACCATCGACGACGCCATGGGCGAGGTCCAGAGGGGCCTGGAAGTAGTCGAGTTCGCCTGCAACATCGGCCACCTGCTCAAAGGCGACTACTCCGAGCAGGTCTCCACGGGGGTCGACACCTTCACGATGAGACAGCCCCTCGGTGTGGTGGCTGGGATCACGCCCTTCAACTTTCCGGCGATGGTCCCGATGTGGATGTACCCGATTGCCATCGCCTGCGGCAATACGTTCATCCTCAAGCCGTCGGAGAAGGACCCGTCGGCTTCCGTCCTGGCGGCCGAGATGTTCGCCGAGGCCGGCCTCCCTTCGGGTGTTTTCAACGTGGTGCACGGGGGCAAGGACGCCGTAGACGCGCTCATCACGCACCCCGGCGTCGCCGCCATCTCCTTTGTCGGCTCGACACCCATCGCCCGGCACATCTATCAGTCGGGGACGGCTCACGGGAAGCGGGTGCAGGCACTGGGTGGGGCGAAGAACCACATGATCGTGCTGCCGGACGCCGACATCGATCTCGCTGCCGACGCCGCGGTCTCTGCCGGTTTCGGCTCGGCAGGGGAGCGCTGCATGGCCATCTCTGCGGTGGTCGGCGTGGGCCGCGCCGCCGATGAGCTCGTGGAAGCGACTGCGTCACGCATCTCCAAGCTCAGCGTCGGCCCCGGAGACCAGGCCGGCGTCGAGATGGGGCCTCTGGTGACCCAGCAGCACCTGGACCGAGTTCGTTCGTATGTCGATGCCGGCGTCGCTCAGGGTGCGGAGCTCGTGACCGATGGCCGCGACCTGGTGGTGTCCGGCCACGAGGGCGGCTTCTTTCTCGGCCCCACACTCTTCGACCGGGTGACACCGGACATGACCCTCTACACCGACGAGATCTTCGGCCCGGTGCTCTCCACCGTCAGGATGGAGCATTTCGAGGAGGCCATCGACCTCATCAACCGCAACCCCTACGGAAACGGAACCGCGATCTTCACCAACGACGGTGGAGCCGCCCGCAAGTTCCAGCGCGAGATCCAGGTCGGAATGGTCGGGATCAACGTCCCCATCCCGGTTCCTCTCTCCTACTACTCCTTCGGCGGGTGGAAGGAATCCATCTTCGGGGGCCACGCCATCTACGGGCCAGAGGGTGTCCAGTTCTACTCCAGGCAGAAGGTCGTCATTTCCAGGTGGGCTGATCCTGTCCATCGTGGCGTCGATCTTGGGTTTCCCACCCACGGATAGGAGGCCTGCCACGACACTCCCGGGTGCGAGTCTGCCGACGGGCACGGTGACCTTTCTCTTCACCGACATCGAAGGCTCGACGCTCATGGTCCAACGTCTTGGCGACCGGTGGGCCGATGTCCTGGGCCGCCACGACACGATCATCTCCCGTGCGATCCACGACAACCACGGGCAGGTGGTGAAGACGGACGGAGATTCCTTCTTTGCCGTCTTCGAAGTGGCCACGGACGGTGTGGCCGCAGCCATCGCAGCCCAGCGTGCCCTCGCCGAGGAGCCTTGGGACCCGGACGCCGAGGTGCGGGTCCGAATGGGGCTTCACACAGGGATCGGCGCTCTCGGCGGGTCGGACTACTTCGGCCTCGACGTCCACCGGGCGTCACGGATCGCCGACTCCGGTCATGGCGGCCAGGTGATCATGTCCGAGGCCACAGGCATCCTCGTAGAGCGTTCCTTGCCGGAGGGGGCGAGCCTCGTCGACTTGGGCAAGCACCGATTCAAGGACCTGTCTGACCCCGAGACGATCATGCAGCTGGCCGTCGACGGGCTGGATGACGACTTCGGTCCCCTGCGGACGTTGGATGCGGTGCCCAACAACCTGCCCGCTCAGCTGACCAGCTTCGTGGGCCGCGAGGCCGAGCTGGCTGAGGCGGTTCGCCTGCTCGAGACCACACGCATACTCACCTTCACCGGGCCCGGAGGAACCGGGAAGACCCGGCTCGCCCTCCAGCTTGCCGGCGAGGTGAGCGACCAGTTCGCCGACGGTGTTTTCTTCATCGATTTGTCACCGGTGATGGAG
>CAZGWX010000020.1:0-5000 GCA_964529515.1 uncultured Acidimicrobiaceae bacterium | reverse complement strand
GATCAGGTCGCCTTTGGTCAGGTCGGGGAAGAACGCCTTGTCCACGTTGGAAAAGGTGACCGGGCGGTCCAGCCCCTCGGGGACGAAACGGTCGCCGTCCTTGCGGACACGGATCGGCCGCGGGAACTGGATGTCGGCGGATGCCAGCGGCCGGCTCTTTGATGACACCGGCTTGTCGAGGAGTGGCCGTGCCTCGTCCCAGATCCGGCCGTGGCTGGCCAAGTCCCTCGACTCAGAGATGATCACCATCGAAGAGTCCACTTCCTGGACGGCGGCGATGAGCGGCGAGATGCGGAGAGTCCCATCGCCGTACGCGACGTGGCGTATCTCCCCTGACTTCCCGAACTCGTTGTCGGAGAACTGGGTGTGGAGCGGTGTCACCATCCAGCCGGGAAAGCTCTGCTCGACGAAGTCCAGCACCGCGCGGAAGGCGTCTTTCGTCGTGAGCCCCCCGCCGGTCATGGCGTGGACATGGGCCCAGTCGACGACCGGCCGGACGAAGGAGAACTCCGAGGCGAGCTGGGCGATGTCGCCGAGGCTTCCGAACTGGCTGCGGTTGCCGGCGGTCTCCAACCCGAGACCGACGCCCATGCCCTCGACCTTGGCGCCGATTCGCTCCAGACGGTTCCGGATCCGGTCCATCAACACTTCGGGGTCCTCCTCGTAGTTGGACCCGAGGTGGGCCACGATCACGGGGGCACTGAGGGCTCTTCCCAGTTTCATGGTGTGTTCCATGGCGGCGAGCGACTGCTTGCCCCGGTCCTCGTCGGGCAGGGTCAGGCCGGCGAAGTACGGAGCGTGGACCGACAGCCGGACGCCCCTTTCGGCGGCGAGGGCGCCAAACTCCTCACAGCGCTTCTCCTTCCAAGGAAAGTCCTTCGTGAACGGCAGCTCCAGTGCGCTGTGGCCATGCTCCACCAGCCCGTCGAGGAACTCCTCGTCGGTGGTTCCTTCCGGCGGGAGCTCGGAGATCCCGAAGCGGATCGCGCTCACCGCGGTTGTTGCGCCAGCCAGTCGAGGAGCAGGGCGTTGAGCCGGTCGGGCGCCTCGATGGGGATCCAATGGCCGACCTCCTCGATCCGCTCGTACCGCCAGGTCCCTCCCACCATCCGCTCCGACTCGAGCATCTGTCTCTCGGTGAGGGCCCGGTCCTTCGTCGACCAGACACCCATCACTGGCATCGGTACCGGTGGGTACTCCCGCGGTGGGGCGAGGAAGGTCTCGGGCCTGCTGTTGGCCCGGTAGATGTTGAGCGCCGCCTCCAGGGCACCGGGCCGGCTCAGGTCGGCGATCCAGTTGTCCGCTTCGTCGGATCCTGACCATCGGCGCAGCCCCGCCCAGTCGTTCGCCGACAGCCACTGCTCCGCCACCCCTTCGAACTGAAAGAACAGCATGTACCAGCTCTTCTCCCGTTGGGTCAGGCCGGCCCCCTGGAACGCCGACGGATGGCCCACCGACAAGGCGGTCAGGCTGCGGACCCGGTCGGGCGCGCTCAGTGCCAGCGCCCAGCCGACCGCCGCCCCCCAGTCGTGACCGACCACGTGGGCGCGATCGACTCCGGCGTCGTCGAGCACCGCCAAGGCGTCCCCACACATAGACCCCATCCCGCACTGGGGCACGGACACCGCGAGGTCCGACCTCCCGAAGCCCCGGAGGTCGGGGGCGAGCACCCGGTAGCCGGCCGTCGACAAGGCGGGGATCTGGTTGCGCCACAGGCGGGCCGAGTCGGGAAAGCCGTGCAGTGCCAGGACCGTCTCGCCGTCCACCGGCCCGTGATCGGTGACGTTGATGGTGACCCCGTCCGAGCGAACCGGCCGGGACACGGCGTAGACGTCGAACATCGGCCGAACGGTACCCGTTGTCATTTCCGTGCTTCCCGATAGCCTTCTGTGGAAGTGGAACGCCAACTTTTTCCCCAGAACGTGATCGCGGTCATCTGGGACTTCGACAAGACCCTGATCCCGGGAAACATGCAGGGCCCACTTTTCCGGCACTACGGGATCGACGAAGCCGAGTTCTGGGCCGAGGTCGACGGGCTCGAGGAGTTCTACCGCAGCCACGGGTCGAAGCTGATCCAGCGCGACCACCTCTACCTCAACCACATCCTTTCCTACGTCCGCAACGGGCGGATGCCGGGCCTGAGCAACCAACTGCTCAGGGAACTGGGTGCGGAGATCGATTTCCACGCCGGGATCCCGGACTTCCTCGAGTCGCTCAAGAAGGACATCACCGCCGACCCGAGGTTTGCCGAGCACCAGATCAGGCTGGAGCACTACGTGATTTCCACGGGCCTGCGCCAGATGATCCTGGGTTCGTCGATCGCCCCTCAGGTTGAGTATGTGTGGGCGTGCGAGTTCACCGAGCTGGTGGCTCCGCCCGGATACGGCGAGCAGCAGGACCTGTTGTTCTCGCCGGAGGGGGAGATCCAGCAACTCATCTACGTAATCGACAACACCTCGAAGACCCGAGCCGTGTTCGAGATCAACAAGGGGACCAACAAGAACCCCACGATCGACGTCAACGCCAAGATCTCCCGGGAGGACCGCCGCGTTCCGTTCCAAAACATGATCTACGTCGCCGACGGCCCGTCGGACGTGCCCGTGTTCTCGATCGTCTCCGGCAATGGAGGACGCACCTACGCGGTCTACAACCCCGGCTCCGAGCGAGAGTTCGCCCAGGCGGCGCGCCTCCTCGAGCAGCGCCGGGTCGATGCCTTCGGCGAAGCGGACTACCGGGACGGGTCGCAGACGGCGATGTGGATCCGCCACGCCGCCCAGGGCATCGCGGAACGGATCGTCCGCCATCGGGCGGAGGCCCTGTCCGACCGGGTTGGCGTGCCGCCCCGCCACGTCGGCTGACCCAAAGGCTTGGCGTAGTCGCCCGCTTGTGGTGTCCTAGCGGGGTCATCCTCCAGGGGGCCCTCTGAGCCGCAACCAGCCGATTCTCGTCGTCCTCGTGGCGGTGACCGCCCTGACCGTGTTCCTCGTCTGGCAGGACGGGCAGGCGCCCGCCGCCGGAAACCCGGGGTCGACCACCACCACGGCGGCCGGAGACGGATCCACCACCACTACAGCGTCCACGGCAGCCGCTACGCGGGTCGGCTACCTGATCAGTCGCCCTGGGGCCCGATACGCGGCCAACGGTGTCAGCGAGTCGGCGATCGCCGGCCAGGTCGCCTTCGCCGTCCTCGGAGAGGAACGCGGCGGATACCGCGTCATGGACGTGTGCAACCGGGAAGGCTGGATCGCCGCCGACCAGGTCGAAGTGGGCGAGGTACTGGTCGAGCGCAACGGTTTCGCCGACGCGGCCATAGTCCTCGACGCCGGCCACGGGCTGCCCGACAAGGGGGCGATCGGGCCTACCCGTCTCATCGAGGCCGAGGCCAACCTCGACGTGACCAGGCGTCTTGCCGAGATGCTCGAGTCCCCGCACGACATCGATTGGGCGACCGGAGCGGTGTCCCCTGGATCAGCCGTCCCAGCCGCCCGAAACGTCGTGGTGACCCGCTCGCATGACGGTCCCAACGGAGGCGACTTCGAGCTGGGGCTCACGTTCCGCGCCACCCTGGCGAACACCGTCGAAGCTGACGCCTTCGTCTCCATCCACCACAACACCGGCGGCGCCGTCGCCCTCGATCATCCGGGTTCCGAGGCATACGTCTCCAATTTCGACCCCGAATCGACACGCCTCGGCGGGCTGATCGTCGATGAGATGCGCCGAGCGCTGGCCGCTTTCGACGCCGACTGGACCGGGGGCAACGGCAGCGGGCTGCTGGCCCGGATCGGGAGCGAGGGAGGGGACTACTACACCCTCATCGAGGTGGCGGAGGTGCCCACCGCCATTGTCGAGGGCGCCTACATCTCCAACCCTTCCGAAGAGGCGCTGGCCAAGACCGACGCCTTCCGTCAGGCGTACGCCGAGGCCGTCTATCGGGCGCTGGTGCGTTTTATCACCACCGAGGACAACCCCATTCCCGACCACGAGGTGCAGAACTACAACCCCGGCGGAGGCACCCGGGACATGTCCGACTGCGTCGTCCCTCCGCAGGAGTAGGGCAGGTGTCTCACTGCAGGGGGCTCCGGTAGTTGTCGATGACCTTCCTGTGAAACGAGTCGTGGACTGGTTCGGCGTCGGGAGACGGCGGATCTGGGTACCGGTGGCTGCTGTCGTCATCGTGGGTGCAGCGCTCACGGGTGAGGGCGCCAACCCCGAACCGGTACCGCTGGCTGCGGTTCCTTCGACCACCACGACCTCGGTGGCAGCTTCAACCACCACGACCTCCCTTCCAGTCACGAGCTCGCCCAGTACCTCCACGACTGTTCCATCGACGACGACTACGACCCATGCAGTCACGACTACCACCATGGCTGCCGGACCGGTTGGTCTCTTCTCGCCGCCGGCCGCCGGTCCGTCAGGTGACCCAAGTGCCGCGCCGCCAGCCAACTCGCAGGCAGCCGTAGTGGTGTCCATCACCGACGGCGACACGATGCATGTCTCTGTCGGCGGGGCCAACGAACCACTCCGGATCATCGGGGTCAACTCCCCCGAGTCCGGCGAGTGCTTCGCCCGCGAGGCAGAGCAGGCCGTGACCGCGCTCGTCCCTGTTGGGTCCGAGGTCCATCTCACCAAGGACCGCTCGGACCGCGACCAATACGACCGCCTCCTGCGTTACGTGTGGGTCGGCGGGTTCAACGTCGGCGAGGAGATGGTCCGCCGCGGTGCGGCGATCGCCCGGGAATATCCACCGGACGTGGCCATGGCCGATCGCCTGGCCGACGCCCAGGACGAGGCTCGCAACTCCGATAGGGGATTGTGGGCGGCAGATGCCTGCGGAGCCGCGACCGGTTCCGAAGTCGCGGTCGTGGAGATCCACGCCGACGCCCCTGGAAACGACCACGAGAACCTCAACGGCGAATACGTGGTCATCCTCAACCGAGGCGAGATGGCCGTCGACCTCACCGGATGGGTTATCAAGGACGAGTCCGCGAGCCATCGTTACG
>CAZGWX010000019.1:0-4193 GCA_964529515.1 uncultured Acidimicrobiaceae bacterium | reverse complement strand
ATCCGCCAGATGTCCGCCATGAAGGGCGAGCCCGATTGGATGCTCGAGTTCCGCCTCCGCGCCTACAAGCGCTTCCTGGCCAAGCCGATTCCCCAGTGGGGCGGCGGCGGCCAGCTCGAAGAGATCGACTTCGACAACATCTACTACTACGTCAAGCCCGCCGGCGAGCAGGCCAAGGACTGGGACATGGTGCCCGAGTCCATCAAGGAGACCTACGAGAAACTGGGGATCCCCCAGGCCGAGCGGAAGTACCTGGCCGGTGTCACGGCCCAGTACGAGTCCGAGGTCGTCTACCACCGCAACCGTGAGGACCTCGAGTCGCTCGGTGTCCTCTTCTGCGATATGGACACTGCGGTCAGGGAGTACCCCGAGATCGTCAAGGAGTACTTCGGGACGATCATCCCGCCCAACGACAACAAGTTCGCCGCGCTCAACTCGGCCGTCTGGTCGGGTGGGTCGTTCATTTACGTCCCGCCGGGCGTTCACGTCGACCAGCCGCTGCAGGCCTACTTCCGGATCAACTCCGAGAACATGGGCCAGTTCGAGCGGACCCTGATCATCGTCGACGAGGGCGCCTACGTTCACTACGTCGAAGGCTGCTCCGCTCCGACCTACACCACCGACTCGCTGCACTCCGCGGTGGTCGAGATCATCGTCAAGGCCAACGGGCGCTGCCGCTACACCACCATTCAGAACTGGTCGAACAACGTGTTCAACCTCGTGACCAAGCGGGCAGCCGCCTATCGCAACGCCACGATGGAGTGGGTGGACGGAAACCTCGGAAGCCGTCTCACCATGAAGTACCCGGCGGTCTGGCTCATGGAGCCGGGCGCCCACGGTGAGGTGCTCTCGATCGCCTTCGCCGGCGAGGGCCAGCATCAGGACGCCGGGGCGAAGATGGTTCACGTCGCCCCCGATACGACGTCGACGATCGTGTCCAAGTCGATCGCCAAGGGTGGCGGTCGCTCGGGTTACCGCGGCCTCGTCCGTGTCGAGCCGGGCGCCGAGAACGCCAAGAGCTTCGTCCGTTGTGACGCTCTCATCCTCGACGAGGACAGTCGCTCCGACACCTACCCGTACATGGAGGTCGAGGAGAATGACGCCGAGATGGGGCATGAAGCCACCGTCTCCAAGGTCGGTGAGGACCAGCTGTTCTATCTGATGTCGCGTGGCCTCACCGAGGATCAGGCGACTTCGATGGTGGTGGCCGGGTTCATCGAGCCGATCATCAAAGAGCTCCCCATGGAGTACGCCGTGGAGATGAACCGGCTCATCGAGCTCAACATGGCCGCCGCCGGCGCCATCGGCTAGTGGGATTAGTCCCCCATGCGGAGCATGGGGGAAGGTACCGCCGGCCGTCAGGCCGGGGGTAGGGGGTCGCCGAACCTGTCCGAGATCTCCAGCGCGTCTGGCCGTACATGACTTGGGAACCGACCCCCTACCCCACTTCGTGGGGACCCCTTCCCCCATCCGCGATGGGGGACAAACCCAACCAACTGCCGCCTAGAAGGTGAAGTGCTTGATCGTCTCGCCGTCGCGGCCGATGTCGGTCATCGCGTCGATGCCGATCTCCAGGTGAACCTCTGCCCAATCGGCCGTCACCCTCGAGTCGCTCTCCATCGTCTTGATCCCCTCCGGCGTCATCGGCCGGTCCGACACCAGTAGCAGCGCACCTCGCGGGATCTGGTTGTGGTGCCCCACGATGAAGATCGTGGCCGCCTCCATGTCGATGGCGATGGCGGTGAGGGCGCGTAACCGTTTCCGAAACGCCTCATCGTGCTCCCAGAGCCGCCGGTTGGTGGTGTAGACCACGCCGGTTCGGTACTCGAGGCCGCGTGCGACGATCTTCTCCGATACGAACTTGTGCACTTTGAACGAAGGGAGTGCTGGCACTTCGGGAGGGAAGTAGTCGTCGGAGGTCCCTTCGCCGCGGATTGCGGCGATGGGAAGGATGAAGTGACCGATCTCGGTGGACGCTTTGAGCCCGCCACACTTCCCGAGGAAAAGGACCCCCTTGGGCATGCGTGCGGTGAGCAGGTCCATGACGGTGGCGGCGTTCGCGGTCCCGATCCCGAAGTTGATGATCGTCAGGTTCTCGCCGTTGCTAGCCGCCTGCATGGGACGGTCGATGCCCTTGATCTCACAGTCGAAGCGGGCTGCGAAGTCGTCGACGTAGTTCCGGAAATTGGTCAGCAGGATGTAGTCGCCGAACTCGTCGACCGGCATTCCCGTGTAGCGGGGCAACCAGTCCTGGGCGATCACCTCGCGTGCCACCCCGTTCACGTCCATGCCGTCAACCTTAAGGATCAGCGGCCGGAGGCGCTGAAGTGCTGGTAGTCCTTCGACGACCTCCAGCGTCCGCCCCACCCCCAGCCGATGTCATCGAAGGCACCGACCACGGCGTCGCCTTCCGTGATCATCCCAGGCTCGCCGAGCGTGCGGTCGAGGTAGCGATCCGACCCTTCGGGCCAGACGTAGTCGCCGCGGTGGTAAGGGTTGAGGTGGGTATTGATGTCGATCGCCTTGCCGAAGGCGTGCTCCGACCACCGTTCGGTGCCGGCGACGAACCGGCAGTGGAAGGCCGACGTGTTCGCATAGTTCGGGGTGTCCTCGGCGCCCTCGGGGAGCTCGCCGATGGGAATCACCGAGACGATGGGGTAGTCGGCGTCGAACATCTTCTCGAAGACCTCCCCGATGTCGGAGGCGACGCTCTCGTGGACCACGATCGAGCCGCTCCGCAGCGCGCCGGCGAAATCGTGATGGACCAGGTCTATCCGAACCAGGTCGTCCACTCCGACCGGGCAACCAGCGTGCCACGAGTGGCCGAGCTCGTCTGCCGTGACGGGGTGGATCTCGGACCGGAAGGCCGACGGCCGGGCAGGGGGGACTGTGATCGTCGTTGGCGGCGGGCCCGTGGTCGTCGTCGTGGGCGAGGCGCTGGCGATCGTGACCGGTGGTGTGGTGGTCGTGGTCAGGGGTGCCACTGTCGAGGTCGTGGTCGTGGTGGTCGGCGCCGCGGCCGTGGTGGAGGTCGTCGTGGTGGTGGCGTCCGGTGCGGCCGCGCACCCGGCCAGGAAGACGAGGGCGGCGAGGAAGCGTCTAGACGTTGGAGCGGCCCACGACAAAGCCGAGGAGGGCTCCGCCGACGAGTGCCCAGACCAGGGAGAAGTCGTCACCCACGGAATATATGGACGGTCCCCCTGCTATTCGGATGATCGCCGACAGCGCGACTCCTCCGATGATGCCCATGAGGATGGTCCCGATCAGGCTGTCGGCCGAGGCGAGGAACCCGGCGACCAGACCACCGACTGCGCCCACCGCGCCGACAACCAGGAGTGCTTCGACTACCGATGCTTCGAGGAACATGAGATGACAGCGTATCCATGCCGGAGGGCCGTGCAGCGGTTAGTCAGGCAGAGATGACTTTCTCCTCGATCACCGAGGAGATGGGGAACTGGACCGAACGGCCCGCCTGGCTGAAAGGATCGGTGAGGAGCATGACGATGGTGGAAGGTCCTCGGCTGACCACATGCCCCGTGTAGGTGTGAAAACCGTCGTCGCTGCTGGTGATGAATGTAACGATCATGTCTGTCAGTACTCCGACTCTCAGTATCGGCTACAGGTTGCACCAGAGTTGAGCGCGAACTGTGGAAATCGGCGCGGCTTCCCGACTCGCCGTTCCCGCCGGACTTACATGTCGGCATGCGTCTGCTCGTCGTGGAAGACGAACCCGACCTCGCCGATGTGGTGGCCAGAGGGCTCCGTCTCGACGGCCACGCCGTCGACGTCGCCACCGGTTTCGCCGAGGCGGAGATGAAGCTGAGGTCGTCGGCGTACGATCTCGTGGTCCTCGATTGGAACCTCCCGGATGGCTCGGGTATCAACTTGTGCCGCCATCTGGTGTCGGGTGACCTCCCGACATTCGATGGAGATCGCCCGCGTGTCCTCATGCTCACCGCCCGGGACGGGATCGAAGACCGGGTGGCCGGGCTCGATTCCGGAGCCGACGACTACCTCGTCAAGCCGTTCGCCCTCGTCGAGCTCAGGGCCAGGGTCCGTGCGTTGATCCGCCGCGACACGGAGACCTCGCCGGTGCTGACGGTGGGGACCCTGTCGCTTGATTCGACTCGGTTTCGGGCGACCCGTGACGGCGTGACCCTCGACCTGACGTCCAAGGAATTCAGCCTGCTTCA
>CAZGWX010000018.1:0-6957 GCA_964529515.1 uncultured Acidimicrobiaceae bacterium | reverse complement strand
GACGTGCATCCGGGTCACCGCGTACTGCTGGCTGACGGAATGATCGCGCTCGAAGTCACCGACTCCGGCAAGGATTCTCTGCAAGCTCGGGTGGTGATCCCGGGGATCCTCTCCGACCACAAGGGTGTATCCCTGCCCGACAGTCGCCTGGCCACCTCCAACGTCACTCCCAAGGACGAGGTGGACCTCGAGCTCGGCAGGAAGCTGGGCGTCGACTACGTTGCGGCCTCGTTCGTCCGCACCCGTGAGGATGTCGAGGCGGTCAAGGCGCTGGTGGGCGACGCGCCGGTGATCTCCAAGATCGAGCTGGCCCGCGCCCTCGAGAACCTCGACGAGATCATCGACGCCTCGTTTGGAGTGATGGTTGCCCGTGGCGACCTGGGCGTGCAGGTCCCTCTGGAAAAGCTCCCGCTCATTCAGGCCGACATCCTGGAACGCTCCAACGCAATGGGGCGGGTGACCGTGACGGCGACCGAGATGCTGGAATCGATGACCCATAGCCCGCGTCCCACCCGCGCCGAGGTCACTGACGTCGCCACGGCCGTGATGGCGGGCACCGACGCTGTGATGCTTTCAGGCGAGACCGCAATCGGCACTTATCCGAATGAGACCGTGCGGGCGATGTCGCGCATCTGCCAGACCGTCGAGGAAGGCACTCTCTCACGCCGGGGTGCTCTGCCGGTGGCGTTCGTCGGCGACGACAACCAGGTGGCCTCGGCCGTGGCCCAGGCGGCCACCCACATCGCTCGCAACGTGGGGGCCAAGTTCATCGTGGCGTTCACCGAATCGGGCTCGACGGCCCGGCTCATCTCGAAGTACCGGCCGGAGCACCGCATCTACGCCTTCAGCCCGTCCGAGCCCACGCGCAACCGCATGGCCCTGTATTGGGGTGTCTCCCCTCACGCGTTCGAGCGGCGGGCCTCGACTGACGAGGAGATGGCCGAAGCCGCCCAGCTTCTGGAGCAGGCGGGTGTGGCGTCGGTTGGAGAGACCGTGGTGATGGTGGCCGGCGTGCCGCCGAACGTCCAGGCGTCCACCAACCTGGTCAAAGTCCACCGCATAGGCGAGGCTTCGGGTCTCCTCGGCGGCTGAGTTACGATCCGCAACCAATGGGTCAGAACGTTGAGATCAGGGACATCACCACGGTGGGCGACGTGTTGTTGATCGACACCGACCGCAGCTTCACCGGCCAAGATGGAGAGGCGATCTCGCCGGGCGAAACTCGTGAGGGGGTTCCGGGTGTTCTCGCATCGAGGCTCTTCGGTCTCGGTCTGGGAATCGATCACGTCTACGTGCTGCAGAACCAGGTGACCGTTCGCCGTCCGATTGGCTGGGACGAGGCCACGCGGGATCAGGTCGCCGATGTCACCCGGTACTTCCTCCGCTACTACCCGGACTCCGAAGCAGTCTCGGAAGAGGAGTAGCCGGGATCAGCCGCCGCCTCCGCCGGTGCTCGGCGGGGTAGGCGGCACCGTTGTCGTCGGTGGCGGCTGGGTGGTCGTGGTCGGGCAGGTGTTCTCCTGGCCGGGGACCCGGCAAGGATGCACTTCGTAGATGGCGCGCTGCGGCCGGTAGACCACGGTCCAGACCTCCCGGGACGCCTGCTCGCCCCCGACGAGAATGCGACGGACTACTTCGACGGTCCAGCCCTGGTCGGGTGACTGGATGGTGATCACTCGGTCCGGGCTCAGTGCCGAGTTGGTGCGGTACTGAGGCGCAGGCGGCTCCTTTATGTCGCGCCGCTCACTGACGGTGGCCTCGACGACACGGGCGTTGGGCCCACCTGACGAGACCACCTCGGTTCGCGTCTGTCCTCCTGTCTGCTGGCCCTTGATGGTCCTCCCGTCGTTGTTGCCGAAGATGCGGACGGTGATCGAAGTGTCGGTAAAGCGGGTGTCGATCAAGACCGCACCGGTGCCGTTGTTGCGCCAGCGAAGGTCGGGTGAACGCCAGTTGACTGTCGCCTCGATGCCTTCTGGGTAGCGGGTGAAGTAATAGCTGTGGGGCCGGTGTTCGATGTCCTGGTAGCCGCCCCAGAAGACCGCGTTGTACATGGTGGTGGCGAATTGGCTTACGCCGCCACCCACCGTGTCTTCAAGCTCGCCGGCGACGATGGTCCCGGCGGGCAGGTAGCCCTTCTCCAGGGTCCTCTCGCCGACGAACTCGTTGATGCTGAAGATCTCCCCGGGCCTCACGATGGCGCCGTCGATGGTTTTCGCCATCAGCTGAATGTTGGTGACCCGGTCGGCGCAGCAGGGGTGGTGGGTGGTGAACTGGCTCACCAGGTGGGTGATGTTCATCGCCTCCAGTTCGGCAGTGGTGTCGTCGGGTTCGGCTCCCTCCACCACCGGGAGGACCCCAGTACGACCGCTGGTCATGCCCGACTGGAGCAGCTTCTGCGCGGTTTCGGTCTCGTCGATGCGCGTGCCGTTCCGGCCGGGGATAATCGAGATGGAGTCGCCGTCGATGCTGAACAGGGCATCGACCGGTGCGGCTTCGAAGTCGCCGCGGATCGGTTCGAGATAGGTGTTGATGACCGCCGGATCGAAGGAGTGGACGATCTGGGGCGAACCGCCGCCCACGACCTCGGCACGGTACGCCTCGGCGAGCTGAGCCGGGGTGAAGACCACGGACTTGCTGTCGTGGACCAAGGTGATGGATTCGGTCACTAGCTGGGTGGCCTCGGCGACGGCGGCGTCGATGTCGGCGTCGGTGAGCGCCGGCACGATCACCTGAGTCGGGAGCTCGTGGTTTGACGCCTCGATCTCGAGAAGAGCGGACCGCAGGATCTCGGCGGACCGGGTGCGGTCGAGCCCGATGCCGGTCTCGGGATAAACCGCCGCGGGTACTCCGTCCTGGATGGCCACCGAGCCCAGCGAGACTGGCTCCGAGATGACCTCGGCGTCCCATTGGTCGAAGAGAGCTGTGAGGGCTGCCGGATCGACGGTGCCGGCGGGGGCCAGTTCCGTCGTCGAGAAGATGTGCGTGAGCCAGTGGAGGAACTGGTACACGGCGTTGCCTTCGCGCCCGACGGCCATGGCGCGTTCGGTCAGAAAGTCGAGATCGAGGCTGAGGCCGGCTGCCGGGGGATCAAGGGTGACGGAGCTGCCCGCGATGGAGAACTGGGCGCGGCGTCCGAGCAGCCGGTCCTCCAGGCCGATCAGCTCCCCCCTGACCGCGGTCTCGCCGAGCCCGCCGACGGAGACGTCGCCGACTACGACTCTGCCCATGACCTCCCCCTGCGAAGTCCAGCGCGTCAGGCCGTAGAGAGCGAGCAGCACGGCAAGGACAGCCCCCACCACAGTGACGGCCGCGAGCAATGGATTGACGCGGAAAAGGAAATGATTTCGATTCATGAGGTGGGTCGCCCGGATCGACCCAGTCCGTGGAGTGCCGATGGTAGTTGGGATTCGGAGACATCAGGAACGGTCACACCCGGGATATAGGCTCGCTTTGCGATGGCCTTTGTTTTCCCTGAAGTGGCTCCCGGCGATCCGCTGCGCATATCCGCTTCGACGTTTCAGACCTGGAAAAGGTGCCCGGCCAGCGCCGAAGCCCGGTTCGCCGGGCTGTTCGCCCCCGACTCGAAGGTGTCTTTCTCCGGTTCATTGGCCCACCTCATCTTCAAGCGGCATCTGTCCGATGGCCCCATCCAGGACGATGACTTCGTCGCGGTGTGTCGCCAGGAAATAGGCAAGTCCGACAACCTCAACTACAAGCTGGCGGGAGCGGGACTGGGGCGCATGTCGGTCCTGGAGCCTCTGTTCGAGGAGGTCCGGGACCTGTACCACCGGTTCGTGCGGCTGCCGGTGACGGGGTTCGCGGGGTCGGAGGTCGAGCTCGACCACGAGATCGAGGCATCCCGGCTCACCCTGTTGGGAAAGATCGACGCCGTGTTCGACGACGGCGAAGGCAAATGGCGCCTGGTGGACTGGAAGTCGGGGGCCCTGGGCGAGCCCGAGGCCCAGCTCGGGTTCTACGCCATGCTCTGGGTCTTGGCTCGGGGAGAGATGCCGTCATCCGTGGAGGCGTACTCCGTGCGAAGCGGGGAGGTCTACCGGGACGAGCCGACATGGAAAGGTGTCGAGGCCATAGCCGCCGACGTGGCCGGGATGGTCAGCGAGATGAGGGGTTCGTGGGCTGCGGGCGCGGAGGCGCGGAGAACGCCCGGTCCATGGTGCCGTTGGTGCCCTCTGCGCGAAGAGTGCCCCGAGGGTCAAGCAGTGGCGGCGCTCCTTGACTGAACCATGGCGTCGCGGAAGACGGTGAAGATCCGCTGGTGGTCGCCGTCCATGCGCTCGGGGTGCCACTGCACACCTACTGCCCACCAGTCGCCGTCGTAGCGGACGGCCTCGATGAGCCCGTCCTCGGTTCGGCCTTCGGCGATCAGGTTGTCGCCGAGACGGTCGAGCCCCTGGTGATGGAGGGTGTTGACCTTGGTCTCGTCGGACCCGTAGAGATCAGCGAAATAGGAGTCGGCCTCGAAGCTGACGACGTGGCGGCGGGCGTTCATCTCGTCCGGCGTCACGCCCCCGAAGGGCTCGTGGACCCCGCCCTCCGAGGTCACCTCCTGGTCAAGGGTGCCGCCCATGGACACGTTGAGCAGTTGCAGCCCCCGGCAGATGGCGAGCAGCGGCTTGCCCTGGGCCCTGGCGGCCTCCACCAGCGCCATTTCGAAGCGGTCGGCCTCCGCGTCGTAGCGCTTCGACGCCGTCACCTCGTGGCCGTAGGTGGCGGGGTCGAGGTCGTCGCCGCCGGAGATGAGCAGGCCGTCGACCATGGAGACCACTGCCTCTGCATCGGCGGGATCCTGTCCGGCCGGGAGGACCACGGGGAGGACGCCTGCCGCGCTGAGTGAGTCGCTGTAGTGGACCGACAGGGTCTGCAGGCGATCGGGCCCGTAATACGTGTCGAGAGTGCGCCTCCAGGCGGTGACACCTGCCGTCGGTTTCATCGGCTCATCTCCTGCTCACTCGGCGCCTGCGGCTTCCGGATGCCCCGCCACTCCCAATCGCCGCCGAGTGCGGTGGAGAGGACCTCCTCGGACTGCGAAGGCTGAGCGCCCACGTCGTATCGAATCTCCGTTTCTCGCTCCACGATTCTATTCGTCAGGGCTCCAAGGCCTTCGACCTCGACCGTGACCACGTCACCGGGCTCGACGGGCCTCGACCCGGCGGGCGTGCCGCTCAGAATCAGGTCGCCGGGAAGGAGGGTGATCGTCCGAGCCAGGTCGGCGACGAGGTAATGCATGTCCCACTCCATCTCGTCGGTGTTGCCCTCCTGGCGCACCTCGCCGTTGACCAGGGTCCGAATGGTCTTGCCGTGGAAGTCCCAGTCGATTACAAGGCCCGGCCCGACTGGGCATAGCGTGTCGGCGCCCTTGACCCGGAGCATGGACCCGGCGTCGGTGTCCCGGAAGTCGTGGAGGCCGAAGTCATTGGCGATGGTGTACCCGGCTATGTACTCGGGGGCATCGGCGACGCAGATGTCGTAGGCCGGTTTGCCGATGACGATGGCGATCTCGCCCTCGTAGTTCAGGTAGAGGCTGCGCCTTGGGCGCACCACCGGGTGGCGGTGGGCGTTCAGGGATGTCGTCGGCTTGTGGAAGTAGGTGGGCGCCGGGGGGAGTGTGGTCATGAACTCTTCGACCCGGCTGCGGTGGTTGAGATGGACGCAGATGATCTTCGTGGGGACGACGGGCGGGAGATGGTCGGCCTCGTCGGGGTGGACGGCGCGGCCGGCGGCGTCGACCAGCATCCCATCGGTGAGTGTGACCTCGGTGGGTTCACCATCTACCAGGATCCGTCTGGTCTCCATGCCTCCCACGCTACCCATGGCGGGGCACTGGCGAATCAGGCGCCGGCGGCCTGGCGCATCGCGTCGAGCAGCGTCTCGGGCGCCTGGGCGCCGGAGACTCCGATCTTTCCGTCGAAGACGAAGAACGGAACACCCGTGATCCCGATACGGGCCGCCAGGTCGCGGTCCTGTTCGACCGCTTCGGTGTACTTCCCTACTTCCAAGGCATCACGAGCGGCCTCGGCATCGAGTCCTGCCTCGGTCGCGATCTCGACCAGGGTGTCGATCGACCCGACTTGCCGGCCCTCGGTGAAGTGGGCCCGGAAGAGACGCTCGTTCACGTCCGCGTGGGCGTCGTGCTCGGCGCCGAGGTGGATCAGCTGGTGGGCGAGGTGCGTGTTGGCCGAGCGCGCCTTGTCGAAGTGGTACTCGAGCCCGATGGTGGACGCCACGTGGGTGACGTGGTTCTGCATGGCTCGGGCTCGCCCCTCGTCGATCCCCTTGTGCTTGACCAGGTAGTCGAGGGCGCTCTCGTCGGTGTCGGATGGCGTGTCCGGCGAGAGCTGGAAGCTGTGGAAGACGACCTCCACGCCGGCCGCGCCAGGCGTCTCTTGGTACATCTCGATGGCAGCCTCGAGTCGGCGCTTACCGATGTAGCACCACGGGCAGACCACGTCGGACCACACGTCGACTCTCATTCCTTTCCTCTCAGGAGTCTGCGAACTTCGGGGGCGACCTCGGTGGCATACGCCGCCATCTGGTCGCGGTCATCGGTGGCCAGGACGAAAGTCGAGAAACCGTAGGTATCGGCGAGCCGTTCGATGGTCTCGATGAGCCGGGCCGTGTCGATGGCCTCCTGGCCGAGGCCGAGGTTGGCGATGCGCCTGATTTCTGCGGGGGATCGGTTGGCACGCTCGGCGGCCTTGTCGATCCGCCGGGTGCGGTCGGCGAGCGCCTCAGGCGAGATGCGCCCGATGCTCGGCACCCATCCGTCTGCCTTCCTCCCGATGAGATCCATCATGCGTGGGCCATAGGCGCCGACCCAAATCTCCATGTCGTGGGCCGGGGCCGGGCCGCGCTTGGCGCCGGAGATCCGGTAGTGGTCGCCGCCCGCTTCGAGGCGCTCAGAAGTCGATGTGTCCCAGATGCCGCGGACGACGT
>CAZGWX010000017.1:0-4406 GCA_964529515.1 uncultured Acidimicrobiaceae bacterium | reverse complement strand
CCTTCCGCGGCCCAAAAACGGGTCTGGAACATCCATTCGTGGAGACGCTCGCCCGCGTGGCCAAATGGTGCTTCTAACGACTGAGGTTGGCCGGTGCCGAAGCCGTCGAGAGAGATGGCGAAGTTGTGGATGCGGGCGCGGGACATGATCACTCCGAGGAAGGCGGGTGTGACGATACCTAGGTACCTGCCTCCCCTGGGCCGAATCTACCCTGCGGGGGTGCCCTGGAATACGCCAGCCTGGGCGCAGGTGACGCCGCCGGGAAAGCCACACACCACGGGTAAAATCGAACTCGATGCCCCCCTCATCCGTTCGTAACGTCGCGCTCGTCGCGCATGTCGACCACGGCAAGACCACCATGGTGGACTCGATGCTGTCGGCCGCCGGAGTGTTCTCCGAACACCAGGAGCGGGTCGAACGGGTCATGGACTCCACGGACCAGGAGCGGGAGCGAGGCATCACGATCCTCGCCAAAGCCGCGTCCATCCACTGGGGCGAGACCAAGCTCAACCTGGTCGACACCCCGGGTCACGTCGACTTCGGCGGTGAGGTGGAGCGAGCGCTGGCGATGGTGGACGGCATCCTCCTCCTGGTGGATGCGGCCGATGGGCCGATGCCCCAGACACGCTACGTCCTCTCCAAGGCCATGGCCCTCCACCTGCCGGCAGTGGTCGTGATCAACAAGGTCGACCGTGCGGACGCCCGTCCGGCCGAGGTGGCCGACGAAATCTATCAGCTGTTCTTCGACCTCGACGCCGCCGACCACCACATCGACTTCCCCATCATCTCGACCGTGGCACGCGAGGGCAGAGCCATGGTCGGGATCGGACTCCCATCTGAAGATGCGGATCTCAGCCCTCTCCTCGACACCATCGTGTCCACCATTCCCCCACCGTCCGGTGACCCCTCCGCCTCGCTTCAGGCACTGGTCACCAATCTCGACGCCTCCGACTACCTGGGACGCTTGGCGATCGGTCGGGTCGTCCAAGGGACCCTGACCAAGGGCAGCCAGGTCGCCCTGTGCCAGGCGAACGAGGACAACCCAAACCGGCGGAAACTGACTCAGCTGATGGCATTCGAGGGTCTGGGGCGCACGGAGGTCGACGAAGTGAAGGCCGGCGACCTTTTCGTGATCGCAGGCTTCCCTGAGGTCGAGATCGGCGACACGCTGGCGGACCCGCTCGACCCCCAGCCGCTCCCGCGTCTCAAGGTCGACGAACCCGTCCTAAAGATGACTTTCGGGGTCAACTCGTCACCGCTGTCGGGTCAGGACGGCTCACAGCTGACCTCCCGTCAGATCCAGGACCGCCTCAAGCGGGAGGTGCTCGGCAACGTCTCGATCGAGCTTCAACCCTCTTCGTCTCCCGAGATGATCGAGGTGGCGGGTCGGGGCGAGCTGCAGCTGGCGGTGCTCATCGAATCGATGCGCCGCGAAGGATTCGAGCTTCAGGTGAGCCGGCCCGAGGTGGTGGTCAAAGAGATAAACGGGACCCGCCACGAGCCCCAGGAGCGAGCGATCATCGACGTCCCCAACGAATACGTCGGGTCGGTCACGCAGGCACTGGCGCCCCGGAAGGGCAAGGTCGTGGCCCTCGAGCCAGGCGGTGCCGGCCGGACGATCATCACCGTGACCGCGCCTTCCCGCGGCATGATCGGGTTCCGATCCATGATGATGACACTCACGCGAGGAACCGGCCTGCTCCACCAACAACACGAAGGGTGGATCCCCTGGGCAGGCGACCTGCCCAACCGGACCGGTGACGCCATGGTCGCCGATCGTTCCGGACGGAGCACCGGGTTCGCGCTAGACAACCTCCAAAAGCGGGGCGAGCTGTTCATCGGGCCTGGTGAGCAGGTGTACGAAGGGATGATCATCGGAGTCACTTCACGCTCCGGGGAGATGGTGGTCAACCCGACCCGTCCGAAGGAGCTGACCAACATCCGCACTCACGCCTCGGATGAGGCGATCAACCTTCGTCCGCCCACCGAGATGACGCTCGACGGGGCCATCGCCTGGATCGCCGACGACGAGTACGTCGAGGTGACGCCCACCGCGATCCGGGTTCGGAAGCGCTACCTGGCCGAACCGGAGAGGCGCCGACACTCGAAACAGCCCCGGCCGATCAGCGCCTAGCCTCCGCAGCGTCGTGGCCATCGTTGGCGTGAGCGAGCGTCGGTGGCAGCCGGCCCGGTGGGTCGCTTGCAGGGAAGCTGTCTTCGCCCCACTCGTCCACCAGGGCGTCCATTTCTTCCGACGATGTTTCAGCTGAATCGGCGCGGTGTTCGTAGGTCGTCACCTCCGACTCTTACCCCTACTGCGACATCTCAACCTCTTGGCGATATCGACACCTATCGTCGGCCACATGCGCCGCGTGACATATTCGATGAACCCCTCGCTTGACGGGTACATCACCGGACCGGACGGTGGTCTCGACTTCTCGGTGCCCAGTGAGGAAGTGTTCCGGTTCCACATCGACCAGATCAAGGAGGTCGGCGTCCACCTCCTCGGCCGGAGGCTGTACGAGACGATGCTCTACTGGGAGACCGCCGAACAGGACCAGGACCTCGACGAAGCGGAACTGGAATGGTGCGCCCTATGGAATCCGCTCCCCAAGATCGTGTTTTCCACCACCCTCGATGAGGTCGTAGGCAATGCGAGGTTGGCGATCGGAACCCTCGAGGAGGAGATCGCCCGGCTGCGCGCCGAACCTGAAGACGGCGACATCGCCATCGGAGGCGCAGCCCTTGCTGCCCAGGCTGCGGAGCTCGGATTGATCGACGAGTTCCGAATGGTGGTACATCCGGTACTGGTGGGCGGCGGCACACCCTTCTTTCCTCAAGGCGGCCGGCAAGTGGACCTCGAGCTGGTCGAGACCAGGACCTTCGACGGGGGCTTCGCCTACTGGCGATACCGAGTCGTGCGGTAGCGGCTAACCCTTATGTCCCAACGTCGACCCAGTTGTCAGCGGGTCACCATGGGTTCAGTCTCGGAGCGGTGAGCCGACGACCGTGAACCTGGTGCCGCCCATATCCCCGGTGAGCAGCGGCATGGCCTCGGTGATCGCCGCTTTCACGCTGTCCAATTGGAGCGATGCAGCGTGTGCCTCTGCGGACTCCCACAGCTCGGCGACGAAGACGCGATCAGGCTCGTCGTCGTTGACCCCCACCTCGTACAGAAGGCAGCCCGCTTCCGCGAGATCTGCGCTGGGTCGGGTCAGGATCTCGATTAAGACGTCCCGCTTGCCCGCAGTCACTGCGAGGTAGCCGGTGTTCACGAATGCCACGTTCAGAGGCTAATTGCGAAGAGTTGGCTTCATCCGCCGGCCTTCTGGTCAAGTAGCTCTTCGACCGCCGCGGGGAGGGTGGTTTCGAAATCGAGAAGTTTGACCAAAGTCGGCGTGACGGTGATCACTGCCATCGAGTCGTAGAGCCCCTGCACACCGATGCCCCGGTGGTCAGTCGGCGAGTTCGGCTTTGACGTAGCCGACGATTGCGTTGGCGTGACCATGCCCCATGTCGTGGGTCTCCTTGAGCCACTCCACGACCGCCATGTGCCGTTCAGCATCCAACCGTTCGGCGACAAGATCGAGCCAGTGCTGGATGGGCTGGCCGTACGTCTTCTCGATGCTGGGGAAGTAGGAGGCCGGCCCCTTGACTTTCTCTCCCGGTGAAGGGTCCGGTGCTGTGACCCGGCGAGTCGGCATCCCGCGGATGCTAGCTCTGACCTCATCTGGTGATTCGGGCGAGAACGGAGTACAAGGCGTAGCCGTGTGCTCTCATGCCCGGTCGCCGGCTCGTTCGTCCAGACGCTGTAACAGCTTGTGGGCGGCGAGTTCCACTGCCTTGTGCCGCCACTCCGACGCCCGGTAAACGCAGGCGATCAGACCGCTGCGGTGAACCCGGCGGAAGTCTCCGTACACGAAGGCGTGGCGGGCTTTCGTCTCGTCGGTGGCGCCGACGGTGAGCCCCAGGTGCCACGCGGCGTACTCCTCCCACGAGTGGCGCTCGAGGTAGGAGTTCTCGGCTGTCGAGTCCGGTTGGGACTCACCCCAGTCGCTATCGAGCACGTACTGGCGGGCATCGATCAGTTGCTGGGCCTTGGCGACCGCGGCCGGGTTCACTGCGTAGCGAGCCATGACCCGGTGTACCCGACGCTTGGGACGGTGAATCCCCCGCCTTGCGGGTGACACATCCTGAGGCCGCGCCGATCGACAACACGGCGCCACTCCGACGAGGCGGGCTGTGTGCAAGGCGTAACGCTCACCGATACGGGCTGCTCGCGAGCACGGTGGATGTTGCGGTGTCGGAGAGAGGACTCGAACCTCCACGGGGCTATAAACCCCACCAGGTCCTTAGCCTGGCGCGTCTTCCAATTCCGCCACTCCGACAGCGGCTGAGATCCTATC
>CAZGWX010000016.1:0-5178 GCA_964529515.1 uncultured Acidimicrobiaceae bacterium | reverse complement strand
CGGGCCTGCGGACGAACAATTCGCGTTGCGTTTCCAAATTGCTGTCGCGGTCCATAGCTCCTACGTTGCGCCCTCCAGTACCCAGCCCCCGCAGTTCGTAAACCCGAAGTCCGGTTCGCCGCCGGCAGCGAGCGGGTATGTGCCTTTCAACCGACCGAAGGACCCCCATGAGCATCGATGGCACCGACCTACCCCCGGCATCTCTCGTCCCGGAGGACAGCACTATCGAACTGCTCCCGGACTTCGAACTCCCGGCGAGCACCGGTATGAGCCTCGGCCTCGACTCTTTCCGCGGCAAGGTGAACATGGCACTGGTGTTCCTCGATCTCTCCCAGTCTTCAGATCTAGACGTGCTCCAAACGATCGACGCCCGGCTCAAGGAGTTCGGCGAGCACCGGAGCCAGATCCTCCCCATCGTCCAGGCCAGTGATTCGGAGGTGAGGCAAATTGCCGACGAACACGACCTCGCCGTACCCCTTCTCGCCGACGAGAGAGGAGAGACGGAGCGCTCGCTCACCGAGCGTCCCTCGCCCAGCGGAGTGGCCGTGGTCGCCGACAAGGACGGCACGATTGTCAGGCGAATCGCCTTCGGAGAGCTCGACTCTGAGGAGTTCGTCGACGAGCTACTCGAGATCGTCGGAGACTTGCACAACGGGCGATCAGAGAAGCCCACCGACCAGCCGTCGAACCTGTATGGCCGGATCGCGGCCGCCGCCCATGTGCCGGAAGAAGAGGCGCCGACGCTGGTGCGGGCCTTTCTCCAAGCCGTGGCGCCGTTCGCCGGCGACCGCGATGCCCTGACTGCTCTGGCCCCGGAAGGGATGTCGATTCCGGACGCCGTGCCTGCGAACGGCACGCGAGGAGTCGAAGAACTGATCGCCGAGTCGCTCGCCGAGACGTCTCTGGCCGACGGACGTGCTGCCGGATACCTGCGAGTAGTGGCCGAAGCGCTGGCGAGCGAAGCCAGCCCTGACCAACTCGAGCGACTGCGCCAATCGATCACCGACGATGACGTGCTCGCTCTCTTCGAGTCTGAGCGCGGAGAGCTGACCGCGACCGAGCCCGACATCGACACAGACGAGATCAGCGGCGGCGAGAGCGCGCGCTTCCAAGAATGAATGAACACCTCAACATGAGGTAGGCGGCATCCAGGCTCTGAAATCGGGCCAGAGCTGAGTCAGCCGACCACGACGTTCGGGTCGAGCCCTCTCGTCACAATCTTGCATGACCACACCTTGAAAAGTAGCCGACGACCGCTTAGAGTGATCGGTACTAGCACTCAGTGGCTGTCCGCCCAGACCCCGCGGCCTTCTTCCTAACTCTGGAGGCATGCGATGAATACCGAGTGGCGGCTTTCCAACTCACTCACTGAGTTCGTCCGGACTCTGGTCACCGACTTCCCGATCCAGTCCATCCTCGATCATCCAGGTGAGCCGGATCGTCGACCTCTTGCCCGTCGGATCCGCCGAAGTCACCCCTCTATTGCCAGGAGTCGTCAAATGAACACACCACATCATCGAGCGCGGTTCGTGGTGGTTGTAGCGGCGATCTCCCTCTTCGTCCTCTTCGCCGCCGGCCCGGAACTGCTCGCGCAGGAGGCATCGCCCGGCCTTGGGACAGCCGACGATTTCGCGGTCTTGGCTGGCGAGACCATCACCAACACCGGCCCGACGACGATCACCGGCGACGTCGGCCTGCACCCGGGTACCTCGGTGACCGGGTTCGACTCGGTCACATTGAGCGGTGAGCTACACGTGACCGACGCGGTCGCCGAACAAGCCAAGGTCGACTTGGTTACGGGATACAACGATGCCGCGGGACGGGGGCCAGCCACCACCGTGGAAACTGACCTCGGCGGGCAGAACCTGACTGCGGGTGTCTATGACTCGGCTTCGGGGACCTTTGCGATGACCGGCGCCCTGACCCTCGACGCGCAAGGAGACCCGAACGCCGTTTTCGTCTTCCAAATGGCGAGCACCCTCGTGACCGCGTCGGCGAGCAGCGTGAACCTCATCAACGGCGCCCAAGCCTGCAACGTGTTCTGGCAGGTTGGCAGTTCGGCAACCCTGGGAACGGGCACCTCGTTCGTTGGGAACATTCTCGCCTTGGAATCGATCACCCTCAACACCGGGGCGACCGTCGAAGGCCGCACGCTGGCGAGAAACGGCTCGGTCACATTGGACACGAACACCATCACCCGCGCCGTCTGCATCAGCCAAGCCACGACCACAACCACAACCACAACCACGACAACAACCACTCCAGGAGCCACCACAACCACAACGGCTGAGGGAGCGACCACGTCCACGACTGCTCCAGAAGCCACCACAACCACCTCCCTGGCATCACCTGTGGGCGGGGTCGATACAGGTGGTGGTTCGACCGCGGGCGCTGAGAACTTGACCCTTCTCCTTGGCGGCTTCGCTCTTCTCGTCCTAGCCGGTGGGGCCTTCGTGGTTCGTCAACGACTTCATCATCGTCGGCCGGATTAGGCAGGGTGGGTCCAGATGGGTGCCACTCGCCTTCTCGCCGTGGCAGGAGCCGTTCTCGCGATGAGTGGAGCGACCGTGATCGTGTTGGCCGCGACAGCCCTGACCCCGCCGCAGCTCCCCTTGTCGACCGAGCGACCCATGCCGGAAGGGTCCTCCACCGCACCGGGACAGGAGCACTTGCCAGTCGAGGACAAATCTCTCCGACTGCTCACCGCATTGTCGCCCCCAAGGGAGGAGGTGGAAGATCCCGTCCCACCCTCGTTATCAGAGCCGGCCTCCATCGACATTCCGGCGATCGGAGTGCATTCGGAGATGCAGCAGGTAGGACTCACCGCCCAGCACACCCTGGAGGTGCCGGCTCCCGGGCCGTTTTACGACCAGGCAGCCTGGTACCGGCACTCAGCTGCCCCGGGCGCGATTGGCACCGCCATCGTCGTCGGTCATGTCGACTCCGCCAGGGACGGCCCCTCCGTCTTCTACGACCTCGGCAAGTTGCGCCCCGGGGATGAGGTCCTGATCACCCGCCGCGACGGCACGGTGGCTGCCTTCACGGTGGAAGCGGTACACCGGTACTCCAAGAATGAGTTCCCCACGGAGCTTGTCTACGGCGACTCCGACCATGCAGCCCTGCGTCTGATCACCTGTGGCGGGACTTTCGACCGGGCGCGGCGCAAGTACGTCGACAACATCGTCGTCTTTGCCGCTCTCATCGGCACTCGGTCTCTCCCACCATCTTGAGCAGTCTCTAATGCAGGCGACGGTGGGGCAGTGATTCGGCGAAAGAGTCCCAAGGCCCTCGCGGTCGCGATCTCACGAAAAGATCGAGCCAGCATCGGCCGCGCCTACAGGTATCCCATCTCCTGGGCCTTGGCGAACGCCTCGGTGCGGTTTCGGGCACCGAGCTTGAGGATGGCTGACGACAGGTAGTTGCGCACGGTTCCTTCGGCGAGGTAGAGCCTCTGCGCGATCTCGGCGTTGGGATGCCCCTCGCCGACCTGGCGCAGGACCTCTCGCTCCCGGTCGGTGAGCGGATCGCCGCCGGTCCATGCTGACAGTGCCAATTCGGGGGCGATGACCCTGTTGCCCGCCGCCACCTGCCGGAGGGTCTCTGCCAAATCCTGTATGGGTGCGTCTTTGAGGACATACCCCGACACGCCGGCATCCAGAGCGCGGCGCAAATAGCCACCCCGGGCGAAAGTGGTCACGATCACGACGCGAACCGTCGGGTGGTCCTTGAGGCGGGAAGCCAGCTCCAATCCCGTCATCCCCGGCATTTCGATGTCGGTGACGAGGACGTCGGGCTGGTACTCCATGACAGCTGCGAGGCCCTGTTCGCCGTCCTCGGCAACCGCGACCACATCGATGTCCGGTTCGAGGTCGAGGAGAGCCGCAAAAGCTCCTCGCACCATGGCTTGGTCCTCGGCGAGAACGACGCGGATCACGACCGCCCTCCACCGAACGGCATGTCGATCCGCAGTTCCGCCCCACCAGTCGTGCCTGAGCCGAATCTGAGGGTGCCTCCGGCAGCGATGACACGTTCTCGCATCCCCTGGATCCCCGAGCCGGTACCGTTGGTGGGCCCGATCCCGTCGTCAGTCACTGTCAGCGACACTCCTCCGTCCTGGCAATCGATACCGGCCTCCACAGTGCCGGCCTTGGAATGGCGGAGGACGTTGGTGACCGCCTCGCGCAGCCCCGACGCCAGAACGGTCTCCACCGAGGGCGCTAGGTCGACTCCGAAGTCTCCAACCGTCTCCAATTCGATGCCGCCCGCAGCGAGAGTCTCGCGGGCGACCGCCAGCTCGTCGCGCAACGAAGCCTGGTGCCACCCGGCAACGCTCTCCCTGATCGAAGCCAACGCATCGCGGGCGATGCGTTCCACCTGGTCGGCTTCCTCGGTGGCCCGAGGCTGATCCGACAAAACCAGCCTCTGCACCAGCTGGCTGCGGACGATGATGGCGGTGAGGGCCTGGCCTGCGATGTCGTGGACGTCGCGAGCGATCCGTTCTCGCTCGGCGATGGTGGCGAGATGAGCCACCCGGCGGTTCTCGGCCTGAAGCGCGACCGCGTGATGGTCCTTTGACACATCGTGGAAGACCGCGGACCCGATCACCCAGATCATGATCACCGGGATCGCGATGAAGCCCCGGAACGGCCAGGGAATCGAGCTCAGGAAAAAGCCGGCCAGGGTGAGAGCGGTGATCACCGCAAGTCTGGGTCTAAGGGTTTCCTCGGTCGCCGAGCGGGCGAGGAGGGCCGCGGCATAGATCGGAAGGGCCATGATCGCCCCCGAGTCGAAGGGGGCCGTCGCCAGGGCCAGGAGCATCAGGACCGCGGCCCCGCCGAGATCCCAGCCGCGTTGCTCCGAGAGGACGAACGTGGGAAGAGCGACCAACACCACAGCAGCGGCGAGCCACCAGTCTTCGGGGTCGAGGTCGGGCGAAAAGACGGGTGCGACGAGGATGAAGGCGAAGAAGACCAGCGGCGCCCAGCGCGAGAAGCCGGAACGCCTCGATTCGAGGCGTTCCGAATTCTCGTTGGCAGCTGCGGTGCCGTTCACACTTCCGAGGAACGGTACGCCAACACGGCCGCGATCGCTCCCACCACAGTGGTTCCGACGAGATAGGCGACATGGCCCCAGACTGCTCCGCCTTCGATCTGCGCCAGCGCAAGCTGCGCCAGGTGA
>CAZGWX010000015.1:0-7289 GCA_964529515.1 uncultured Acidimicrobiaceae bacterium | reverse complement strand
GGAGGTGGCCACGCGGCGGACCTACGTCCCCCTGCCCGATGGCTACGCCATCGGGTCCCTTCCCCCAGCTGCGCTGGGGGACCAACTAGTCGTCCCAGCTCTCGGCAGTGGTGGGCTCGGCTTTCGCCGCCTCGGTGCGGGCCACGTAGGCGGCAGCCTCGCTGCGGCGGCTCATCCCCATCTTGGTGAGGAGTGTGGAGACGTAGTTCTTCACGGTCTTCTCGGCAAGGAACATCTTCTCCGCGATCTGGCGATTGGTGAGGCCGTCGGCAATGTGGCCGACGATGGTTCGTTCCTGTTTCGTCAGCCTGGAGAGGATCTCGTCGTCGTCGCTTCCGGACCGAAGCCGGTTGAACAGGCGCTCGGTCATGGCGGGGTCGAGGAGCGACTCCCCTGCGCCCACCCGTCGGATGTCGCCGAGCAGCTCGGTCGACTTGATCCGCTTGAGGACGTACCCGGACGCACCGGCCAGGATCGCGGCCATCAGCGCCTCCTCGTCGGCGAAAGACGTGAGCATGAGCACCTTCACCTCGGGGAACCGCTCCCGGATCTCCCGGCAGGCCTCGACGCCGCTCGCGTCCGGCAAGCGGACGTCAAGCACCACAACGTCGGGACTGTCGTATCCAACCCTTCGGACTGCGTCCTCGGCGGTCCCTGCTTCCCCGACCACCTCCATGTCCTCCTGAGCGTCGATCAGGGCGCGCAGTCCCGCTCGGACCACTTCATGGTCGTCGACAAGGAGGATGCGGAGGCCGGCCATGCCCGCCAAGGTAGTAGTTAACGTGCCCCGGGTGGTTCTCCACATCGGTCTCGACCGGATCACTGGACTCATCTCGAGCGCCGTGGCCGTCGTGGGCGAGAGCGACCTCGACCACCTCCTCCGGCGCCTGGTCTCCGAGGCCCGGGCCGCGACCGGGGCCCCTTATGCCGCCCTCGGGGTGCTCGGAGACCACGGCGTCATCGAAGAATTCATCTACGAAGGCATCGCCGAGGAGGCCGCGCATGCCATCGGGCATCTGCCCACCGGGAGAGGCGTGCTGGGGACCGTGATCCGGGAGAACCGGGTCATCGTGCTGGGCGAGATCTCCGGACACCCCGACTCGTACGGTTTTCCGGCCCACCATCCACCGATGACGTCCTTCCTCGGTGTCCCCATCGCGGTGGGTGACACCGCGTTCGGCAATCTCTATCTCACCGACAAACCGGGCGGTTTCACACCGGACGATGTCGAGATCGTCACGGCCCTCAGCCGGATCGCCGGAGCGGCCGTCCAGACCTCGCGGCTTCAGGGCCGGGTCCGGACCGTTGCCATCATCGAGGAGCGCAACCGCATCGCCCGCGACCTGCACGACTCGGTCATCCAAGACCTGTTCGCGGTTGGACTGGGTCTCCAGGGCATTGCGGCTCGGCTCGACGGAACGCCCGACGGTGCCGTCCTCGACGAGGCCGTCGACCGGCTCGACGACGCCGTCAACACTCTGCGCGGCTACATCTTCGAGCTGCGCACGCCCGCAGACGGCATTCCGCTGGGCGACAGGCTCCAGGAGCTGGTCTCGAGGATGGGTGCGGTCTATCCCTCGCGGATCCGTCTCACGATCGTGGGCATGGATCGCCGCCCTGGCCGGGACGACGAGACCATCCTCCTCATGGCCAACGAGGCGATGAGCAACGCCCTCCGGCACGCCCGCGCCAAGAACGTGTGGATGGAGCTCGACCTCGAGCCCGAGGTCGTGAGGCTCGAGGTCGGCGACGACGGTGCCGGGTTCGATCCGTCCTCAACGTCGCGCGGGATGGGCCTGGCCAACCTCCGGTCGCGAGCCGCCCAGCTCGGAGGGACCATGAATGTGGAGAGCAACGTCGGGGGCGGGACGAAGGTGTTGGTGGAGGTGCCTAGGCGACCGCGCTGATCGCCGCCGCGAGCCTGTCCACCCAGTTGCGGACCGTCGCCTCGGCAACCCGACCCAGCAACACCCGATCGAGGGCGCGACCGACCACACCCAGCGGCGGGTCGTAGGTCCCGCTCAGAGTGATGGTGGTCTGGTCCATTCCGTCCTGAGTCAGGATCAGGTCGGCCCGCATGTCGGGAAAGAGCGACTCGGCGCCGACCGCCGTCCAATGCAACGGGTACACCAGGCCTCGCTTCTGGAGCTGCGGCGTACCGATCTCGATGGCAACCGACTTGGCAAACACGCTTGCCGGACCCACCCTGGACCGGAGTTCCTCACCCTCCCGGTACGCGATGTCTGCCAGCTCGTCCATCTCCGAGCCCAGGTCATGCATCAGCCGCTCGACGGTTCCCAGGCCCAGTGGAACATTCGTGGAGTACTGGACGAACACTCAGAGCCGTCCCGGCCGGGTCCGATGCGAGAATCCGGAGCCAGAGGCCATCCCGGTTATCTCCTCGATCTCGACCGCCACGACATGGGGCAGCCCTGTCAACGGCTGAAGGCCGCCACGACCCAACGGTGACCCGATGGCTTCGCGGTACTTCTCGAGCAGCTTGCTGACGACCTCGGTGCGCAACGGCGTGTCGCCAATCTCGGAGGCGTTGCCCCTGACGATGACACTCGCCCATTCACCTGACGCCGGGTCGAACTTCGCCGCTTCGACACACACAGACGGGTTCTCCCTCAGCGCTTCCAGCCGTTTCCCTGGGATGGTGCGAAAGGCAACTTTGTTGCCCACCACGACGAACGACATGGGCGACACATAAGGCAGCCCTTCGGAGACGACGCCGATGTGGGCGACCGGCGCCGAGTCGAGGAGATCCATGGCCTCTTCTCGTGTCAGCGGGTTCATGATTCCAGGTTGCCTCGTTTTCAACGCCCACCGTAAGGCCGAAAGACCCTTTTCGCTCGATCCGCGAGAAACTGTCACACCCTCCCCATAGCTTCGCCGGCATGAGCCAGTGTGATCATCGGCCGGTCCGCATCGGGAGAATCGACGTCGCCGCATGCCCCGCGTGCGGCCTCGTGGAATGGAGCTCGATCGTCGGTCCGGTCGATCCCGCGGAGGCGGTGGCGGCGCTGTTCGGGAACTACGAGATGATCGGTCAGCTCGACGCCTTGGGGGCCCCGGCACCACGCGTCATCGCGTATCGGCCACCGAACGGGAGGCGGCGAGCCCATCTCGACGCCTTCCCCCAGAACGTCTGGCTCTACGCGGGCGCCGACCTGTGGATGTCCCACGACGGTTCGACTTTGCTGCTCGCACCAACGCGCCAGATCGTCTTCGAAAACATGACCCGGCGACAGGCCTGAGTTCAGCCCTCGCCGAGGTCGGCGAGAGGCACCGACTCCGAGGCCATCTGGTCCAGGACCTCGGAGGGGACGAAGTTGCGTCCGAAGAGCTCGTATCGATACTCGCCTTCGAACCAGATCAGGGTGACACCGCTCGACGACGTCAGTCTCCACGTGTCGCGCCCCGCCAGTTGGTCGAGGGAGCATGCCTCGGTAGCCTCCTCCGCGAATCGGGCACAGGAGAAGTCGCTGTCTGGGCTCCCGATCTCTCCCGCGGTGACGGGATCATGAGCCACGCGGAGCACCACCATCTGGGCCACGGAACGGGATCGGGTGTAGGGCTCCGACGACCAAATCCCGAACGCAGCCGCCGGCTCGGCTGACAGTGAACCGTTGTTCTCGATCACCAGCTGGGACGACACCCATTCGGCGCCGGCCGGGGCAACGGCGGGGAAGACAATCGCAGGGACCGCGGCCGCGATCTCGGCCCTGGACGCCTGGATGAAACGGTCCCCCTCGCGGCGCGCGAACACCGCGTCGATCACCTCCTGAGGGCTCTCGAACGGCCCGGACACGATGTCGTCGTTGTGCCACTGAAGCGTGGGGGCGGGTACCGCGGTCGGCTCGTCCACGCGGACGATCGTGGTCGTCGTCACCTGAGGCTCGTTGATCCAGCGTGAACTGCGGTTCCCCAGTGACAGGAACGGCGAACTGCAGGCGGCGAGCACGACCGCACCCAGGATCAGAATCGCGGCGTGAGAGAGGCCTCTCCGCTTCGAGATCATGGCAGTCAACTTATCCTCGGCGCCGTGCAACACGGTGACATCACGCGACGGGTCCTGATCCTCAACGGGCCGAATCTCGCATCGCTGGGCACACGACAGCCTGACATATACGGTCATGGCTCCCTTGGCGACCTCGTCGCCGAGCTGACTCGCTTCGGTCACAGCCTCGGGGTCGAGATATCGCATCGCCAGTCCAATGACGAGGCGGAACTGGTCTCCCTTGTGTCGTCCGCGGACACGGACGGGATCGTCCTCAACCCCGGGGCTCTCGCACACACCTCACGAGCACTTGGCGACGCCGTCCGATCCTCGGGCCTTCCGACAGTCGAGGTGCACATCTCCGACATCCGGCGGCGAGAGCCCTGGCGTTCGATTTCGATGGTCGAGGAAGCCTGTGTGCTCAGCATCTACGGGCGCGGGCGGACCGGCTACCGGGACGCCGTCCGCCACCTCGTCAACCGGTCGGCGGCTCCGTTCGATACGGTCCGATACGGGCCCCACTCGGTCAACGTCGGCGAGCTCCGGACAGGTGGTAGCGACGATGTCTGGCTTCTCGTCCACGGAGGCGGCTGGCGGCCGCAGCACGGACGAGACGGCATGGAGTCCCTCGCGGTCGATCTTCATCGTCGCGGCGTGACGAGCTGGAACATTGGCTACCGCCGGGCAGGCGAAGGAGGCGGCTGGCCCGGCTCCGCCCACGATGTTCTCACCGCCGTTGAGCACGCCTCTCGGCTGGGGGAATCCGTGATAATCGTCGGGCACTCTGCCGGCGGTTACCTCGCCATCTGGGCGGCGGAACGAGCCTTCCCCGCTCCGCGCACGGTGGTGGCCCTCGGCCCCATGATCGACCTCGAACTGGCGGCTCGAGGCGGTGAGCTGGCCCCGGACGCGTCGCGGCTCCTCGACGACGGCGCGCCGGTCCGAGTCTTGCCCGGGCGTGTCCCGACCGTCGCGGTTCACGGGCGCGAGGACTCTCTGGTGGCGGTCGAGCATTCGATCGGCATAGCCAGGCCGGGCGTCGACGTCCAGATCGTCGAAGCCGGGCACTTCGACGTCATCGACCCCTCGAAGCCGCACTGGCAACCGTTGGTGGAAAGACTGACGAGCGGGGCATCCGCATCGGCCTGAGCCAACTTCCTGTTGGCACGCGATCCGGTCCCGGGGTAGGGTTTCTTGTTGGGCGCGGCCCTATCGGGGCCGCCTGCGGAGTCAAAACTTGATGCGATCTAGGCGTTTTTCTTTTCTCGCTGGCTGGCTGGCAGTCGGCGTCCTTGCTGTGGCGGGGTTCGCCGCGTTCGGCGCGTCCGGGCCAACCACCGAAGAAGTACGGGCAGAAGCAGCCGCCGCCTCGATCGGTCACGCTGCGGGCGCTTACGCCGGGCTTGGGTTCGTGCAGTTGGCAGCCAACTCGGGCACACTCGCCGTTCGAGTCCAGGAGCCCGAAGCGGACCAAGCTGTCACGGCCACCGAGACGACCGAGAAGAAGGACGCCACGCCGACGACTTCCGGAACCGGCTGGCTCTCCGAGGTCGAGGTAAGGGCCCTCGTCAGTTTGCACTTCGAGCCCGCCGACGTGAACCGGGCAGTGCGGGTCGCCTGGTGCGAATCGAGATTCGATCCCAAGGCCAGGGAAAACCGCTCCGGGGCCGTCGGGCTGTTCAAGCATCTGCCCAAGTACTGGCACGACCGAGCGAAGGCGGCAGGATTCGAAGGGGCCGATCCAACCGACCCCGAAGCGTCGGTAGCAGCCGCCGCTTGGGCCGTCTACAACGACGGCGGTTGGGACATCTTCACCTGCAAAGGCTGACGCCTGAGGACTTCTCACCCACTCGTGGGGGAGAACCGGCGCAGCCGGGGAGGGGGTGAGTTCCCTCCCGCGTAAAGGCCTTCACGACTTCGGAACCGACTCCCTACCCCTGCCTCGTTCCTTGTCCGGCAGTACTTTTCCCCCTCGTTTCGCTCCAGGGGACTAATACCCCGCGGTAATGAGTGAGCGCTCACTCAGTGTATGATGCCCCGGTGACAGCCACCGAACAGAAGCGGGAACGCGCCACCCCCCTGTCGCCGGACGACCGTCGATCGGCCATCGTCGAGGCCGTCGTGCCTTTGCTGATCGAGCACGGACCGTCGGTCACCACCCGTCAGATCGCCGAAGCGGCGAGCGTCGCCGAAGGAACCCTCTTCCGCGTTTTTCCAGACAAGAAGGCCCTGCTCCTTGCCGTCGCCGAGCACCTCGTCGACCCGGATCGAGGTGAGCAGGCTTTGATTTCGACCTTGTCGTCGGCGCCCGACCTGCCTTCCAAGGTGGTCGCCGCCGTGTCCCACCTGCGTGACCGGATGCACGACGTCACCCTCGTCATCATGGCCCTCCGCCACACGATCCTCTCCGAAGGCACACCCGACGGCGACCCGCATCAACCGCCGGCCTTCCTGGCCGAAGCCAACCGGTCTCTCCTCGAGGCGCTGGCGACTCATGTCTTTGCTCCCCACCAGGATCAGCTCCGCATCACGCCCGCCGAAGGAGCCTTGGTGCTCCGGAGCCAGGTGTTCGGGATGTGGCACCCGGGGATCGCGGTCGGCGAGCCGATGGCACCCGATCAGCTGGCCGCGGTCCTGTTGAAGGGGATGGCCCGCTGATGCTCGTCCGGTTGATCCGCAAGCACCTGACGCCGTACCGCTGGCCCATCGTTGCCATCGTGGCTCTCCAGTTCTTCAGCACGCTGGCCGCGCTCTATTTGCCGAGCCTCAACGCCGACATCATCGACAACGGCGTGGCCCGGGGCGACACCTCCTACATCATCCGGGTCGGCGGCTGGATGCTGGCGGTGTCGCTCGTCCAGGTGATCTGCTCCGTTGCCGCCCTCTACTTCGGCTCGCGGACGGCCATGGGAATCGGTCGCGACCTGCGCCGAAAGATCTTCGACCAGGTGGCCGGGTTCTCGAGCCAGGAGGTGAACCACTTCGGGGCGCCGACACTTCTGACCCGGACCACCAATGACGTCCAGCAGGTGCAGATGCTGCTCGTGATGGCGTTTTCGATGCTGGTGGCGGCACCGATCATGGCGGTCGGCGGAGTGCTCATGGCCCTCCGCGAGGACAGCGGGCTGGCGTGGCTGCTCGCCATCGCCATCCCGATCTTGGCCCTGGTAGTCCTGTTCATCGTGTCGCGAATGATCCCCGGGTTCCGGGTGATGCAGGAGAAGATCGACCGCATCAACCTGATCCTCCGGGAGCAGATCACCGGAATCCGCGTGGTTCGCGCCTT
>CAZGWX010000014.1:0-8640 GCA_964529515.1 uncultured Acidimicrobiaceae bacterium | reverse complement strand
GGTGGAACGGAAGCTCCGGCACCGCGCGCGGAAACCGGATGGCGTCGGGGTCCCCGCCATCCGAGGCCCGGTCGATCGCGGGACCTCCCGGGAAACCGAGACCCATGGCCCGGGCGAGCTTGTCGAAAGCTTCCCCGGCGGCGTCGTCGACCGTCTGGCCAAGCACCTCGTATTCGCCCCAAGCGCGAACGTGGACGATCTGCGAATGCCCGCCCGAGGCGAGCAGGACGACGGCCGGCGGCTCGAACTCGTCAAACTGGAGGCGGGGGGCCATCAGATGGCCCTCCATGTGATCGACGCCCACGAACGGCAACTGACGCGCCCACGCCGTCGCCTTGGCGAAGGAGTGGCCAACGAGCAGAGCGCCGACCAGGCCGGGGCCGCAGGTGGCGGCAACACCGTCGAGATCGTCGGGATGGACACCCGCCTGCGAGAGCGCCCGGTGGGTGAGGCCCCGAATCGCCTCCACGTGGGCCCTGGCGGCGACTTCGGGAACGACGCCACCGAACCGGGCATGGAGATCGATCTGGGACGAGAGGACATTGGACAGGATCTCCCGGCCCCGCACGACGGCCACTGCCGTCTCATCGCACGAGGTCTCGAAGGCGAGAATCATGGGGTTCACGGAGACCCACTCCCTCTAGACGCTTCCTTGTATGGAACCGACCCCCTACCCCCGGCCTCCCTCCGTCGGCCGGCGGTACCTTCCCCCACTTCGTGGGGGACAAGTCCAACGCGTCCTAGTCGCTCCTGATACTCCAGCGAGTCGATGTCGTGGGCCCACATGATCAGAGCGTCGTCATTCCCGTAATAGCCGGGGCGGACTCCCACCGGAGCCAGGCCCAAAGATGCGTACAGCGCCCGCGCCGGCTGATTCGCCGTCCGCACCTCGAGAGTGAGATGGCGGGCCCCGGCCTCGATGGCTGCCGACATCAGGGCGACGAGCAGTCGACGCCCGACACCCTTGCGCCGGATTCGGGGATCGACGAGCAGATTGGTGATGTGCGCCTCGTCGCCGACAACCATGACACCGCCGAACCCGGCGACGGACCCGTCATCCACCACCATGTAGAACCGGTTGTGCGCCCCCACCTCGTCCCGAAGCACCCGCTCCGACCACGGCGCGGGCTGATGCCGGGCCTCCAAGGCCGCGGCCGCCGCCACGTCCTCGGACGACATAGGCCGGATCGAGATCAGCCCGGTGCCCACGGCCCCTCCTGTCTCAGCTTCGCCCAGTTGATCGTGACATCGGGCTCGCGCATATAGAGCGGGCGGACGTCGTCGGGCGGCGGATAGTCGTCCTTCTCGATGCGGGCGTGGCCGATCTCGGCGAGCGTCACCGCGTACGGGTAGCGAGGTTTGCCGGTCTTGACCATGCGCATGCCCCTGAAGAAGCCGTCGGGCAGGCCAGCCACGTCACCCACGACCAGACTCTCCTCCCCGCCAGAGGTGAGGACGGCCCGAAACCCTTCGGCGTCGAGGAGCTCGGTCGGTCCCTCCTTAACGACGCCGCCTGGAACCGGCCGGTATCTGGCGATGGCGTATTCGCCGCGCCGGACGTCAACCACCGACCAGATGAGCCTGTGCCCCGTCCGGGCCTCGAGTGCGATGGCGTCGACCGACGTGACGGGGACGATGGGGATTCCGAAGGCTGCGGCCAGTCCCTGGGCGGTCGCCAGGCCGACCCTGATGCCGGTGTAGAGACCCGGCCCGATGTCGACGACTACGGCATCGAGGTCTGAAGGCGACCAGCCCACCTGGTCGAAGCAGAAGTCGATCGCAGGGACCAGAAAGGAGGCGTGTCCGACGCGGTCGATGCGTGAAGCGGCGGCCAGCGTGGCCCGATCTTCCACCACGGCCACGGATGAGCCCGGGGTGGCACTCTCTATTGCCAAGACTCTCATCCGACCAGCTCCAATGGCCGCTCGGACCAGGTGCCGGCGGGGACGAGTGTGATGTCGCGGGTCCCGTCTTCCTGGACGGCGATCTCGATGCTGAGGTGGTCACCTGGCAGACCCGCCTCCACCGCGTCTCCCCATTCCACGACGAGGACGCCATCGCGGGCGGTCTCGAGGACGTCCAGGTCCTCGAACTCGTTGAGGGAGCCGAGCCGATACACGTCGACGTGGATCAGCGGCATGAATCCGCTGCGGTACTCACGCATGAGCACGAAAGACGGTGACGCCACCACCTCTTCCACACCGAGCCCGGCGGCAAGCCCGGAGGTGAAGAGGGTCTTGCCGGCTCCCAGCCCACCCTTCAACACCATGACGTCACCGGGTCGGAGCAACGGGGCGAGCCGGCCGGCCAGGGCCACGGTGTCCGAGGGCAGGGGGCAGCGGTGGGTCGTCAACCGAACAGCCCGAGTTGTGAGAGCTCCTCGACACCGTCGCCGGAAACGGCGTCGACCGGTTCGGGAGCGGGGGGCGGCCGGTCGAGGATCGTGCGAACGAGGGCGAAGTCCTCGCGCATTTGAGCAGTGACCCGGTCTCCACCTCGGAGAGCGGCTGCGGGATGGAATGTCGGAACGAGCGTCGCTCCCAACCACCACGGGTGAGCCTGGCCCCGCAGCCTCGTGATTCCGGTCTCGGTGCGCAGAAGGAGCTTGGAGGCGAAGTTCCCCAGAGTGACCACCACTTCCGGTCGGATGAGCCGGATCTGGGAACGAAGATAGCTCTTGCAGGAGTCGATCTCCTGCGGGCGCGGATCCCTGTTGCCCGGCGGCCGGCACTTGAGGACGTTGGCTATGTATGCATCGTTCCGCGCGATGCCAATGCCGGCGAGGAGCTCGTCGAGGAGCTGGCCGGCCCGCCCGACGAAGGGCTCACCCTGCAGGTCCTCGTTGTGACCGGGTGCCTCACCGACCAGCATGAGGCGGGCCTCCGTGGAGCCCACACCGAAGACCACGTTGGTTCTGGTTCGGTGGAGGTCACACTGGACGCAGGACTCCGCCTCGGCGCGGAGCTCCTCGAACTCGGGGATCAACCTCTTCACGGGCAGCTGATTGTGGCAGCGTTCAGCCCGCGGCGGTGCGGACCGCCGACTCGATGGCGGCCGCGGTGGCGCCGAACGCAGCCTCCGCGGCGGTGTCGCAGTCGGTGGCCGCAATCCCACAAGACACCGCGTACACAATGTCGCCGTCCCAGCGTGTGTGGGCGGGGCGGATACAAGCGGCAATCGCGTCATGAGCCCGCACCACGAGCCGGGTCAGCTCGATTCGGCTCAATGCCCCGTCGGTGGCCACGACGACCAGCGTGGTGTTCTCGGGAACGAATGCCAGCGGCACCAGGTTCGGGGGCGGGGGCTCGTGGACACCGCCCGTCAGAGGCTCGCCCTCGATCGAGAAGACATCGCCAATCGCGTTGACCGCGACGACTACTCCCACGGTCGCATCTCCCGCGGGTCGCGTGGCTGATCCGAGTCCCCCGGGACGGATGTGCTCGAGACCGCGCCATTTGGCAGAAGTGGCCCCGGTGCCCGCACCCACCCGACCCTGTTCGATAGGTTCGGATGTGGCCGCCTCGTAGGCGGCCGCTCCCTCCGCCGGGCCCGGTCTCACCGAAGGATCCCCCGGGAACAGATCGAAGAGAACCGCTGCCGGGACGATCGGCACTCGTCCCACAGGCGTCTCGTGACCCCGTCCCTCAGCCTCGAGCTTCGTCACCACGCCATCGGCGGCAGCTAGGCCAAACGCACTCCCACCAGTGAGGAGAATCGCCTGAATCTGCTCCACCCGCATTCCCGGCTGCAGCAGCGCGTACTCCCGGGTCCCCGGAGCACCCCCCCGGACCTCGGCGGTGGCGACGTTCGGCTCCGGAAGGACGATGACCGTGCATCCGGTCTCGGCCACCGGATCCGTCCAGTGACCGACACGGACCCCGGGGACCGCGGTGATGGTCTCGTTCACTCCATGTACCTCCTGGGGACCCTCGGACCTATCGAGCAGACGATCTCGTAGGAGACCGTACCGAGCTCAGCCGCCCACTCGTCCACGGTCACCTCTTGATCCCCCTGGCGCCCGATGAGGACGACTTCGTCGCCTACGGAGACTTCAGCGTCTCCCACGTCGACCAGCACCTGATCCATCGTCACCCGCCCAGCCAGAGGGTGACGGCGGCCGCCGATGAGCACATCGCCCATCCTGGCCCTGGTGAATCCATCCGCGTAGCCCACAGGCACCGTCGCCACCGTCGCCGGACGGGGCAGCGGCCGGATTCGCCCGTAACTAGGCCGCTCGCCTGCGTCGAGACGCTGCAGGTAGACGACATGGCTCACGAGACTCATCGCCGGGCGAAGGTCGACGACGCTCCGAGTCTCGACACACGGGTGCAGTCCGTAAGTGCCCAGACCGATGCGGACCATGTCGGCGCGGGCCTCCGGAAACAGCGCTGCGCCGGCAGTGTTGGCTATGTGGCGCATGGGGACATCGAGCTCATCGGCGATCTCGTCGAAGCGCCGGACTTGGACCCGTGTGAACTCGGGATCTTCGTCGGCCACTGCGAGATGGGTCCAAAGCGCTTCTATCTCCAGCCCGGCCGACCGGGCTTGTCGCCAGAGCCCAACAAGGCGATTGGGGCTCGCCCCGACCCGGTGCATGCCCGTGTCGACCTTGAGATGGGCTCTGACCGGCCGCCCCGTCCGAGCCAGAGCATCGATGAACTCGGGGCTGTAGACCGTTGGAGTCAGGCCCCACTCCACCACGGCCGACGCGTCGCCTCGCACCGGCTCGGAGAGCAGGAGTATCGGCTCTTCGATTCCGGCCTCGCGGAGACGCACGCCTTCCTCGACCAAGGCCACCGCCAGCCACGCGGCGCCTGCCTCGAGGGCGGCCGTTGCGACCGGAACGTCGCCATGTCCGTAGGCGTCGGCCTTGACGACCGCGCAGACGGCGGCCGGGCCGACCAGGTCGCAGAAGGCAGCGATGTTGTGGGAGATCGCGCCGAGGTCGATCTCGACCTGGGTCGGCCTCACCACGCCCACTCCCCGATGCGATCCAGCAGGCGTTCCGCGGTCAGCGTTCGATCGTCAATCGCCTGCGCGGCCACACCGTGCCAGTACGCCCCTGAGATCGCGGCCTCCATGGGTTCGAGGCCCCGGGCCCACAGTGCGCCGATCATGCCCGCGAGCACATCCCCGGTTCCGATCGTGGCCAGTCGTGCGGTACCTGTCCTCACCAGGACTGGAAATCCGCCGTCGGTGATGCCCGTCGGGTTGCCCTTGGAGACGAGGACCGTCCCGGTCCGCCTGGCATAAGAGCGGGTTGAAAACCTACCGGGACCCGTCCCCGCCAGGCGCTTGAACTCCCCGGCGTGGGGCGTGACTATGACCTCGGACCCCTTGGACCGAGCCGCCTCCACCACTGTCGGGTCGAGGGCCCCGGCGTCGAGCACTATGCGAGGGCAGTCCAGAAACGCCCCCAGCCGGCCTGCCTCGGATGGATGAAGACCCGGCCCCGCCACGACCACATCGAATTTTCCCAGGGTCGGCACATCGTCGATCGCAAAGGCCGGAATCTGCGGGGCGATGATATGGGCAGAGTGAGGATCGGGCGTGGCGAGATACACCGTGCCGGCCCCGAACTCGAGGGCCGCCCTGGCGGCCATGGTCGCCGCTCCGATCATGCCGGACGAGCCACCCACGACAAGCACCGCTCCCGCAGACCACTTGTGCGCCCGTCGTGATCTGCCCGGCCGCGGCGCGTCGCTCTCCTCGGCCACGAACGCCGAGGCCCGTCCGGTCGCCATCCCGATGTCAGCGACCGTGACCTTTCCGCAGCGGTCCGGTCCGTCCTCCGAGACGTGCCCGGTCTTCAGTGACGAGAACGTGATGGTCTCGACGGCCGAAAACACGTTGGGGCCGGAGATCCCGGTATCAGGGTCGAGCCCCGTGGGAAAGTCGACTGCCAAGACCGGGGCCGGCGCATGCATCCAGGACACCACCTCCACCGGGAGCTCGATTCGCCCCCCACCGCCGAACAGGGCGTCGATGATCAGGTCGGATGGAACCGGTTCCGAGAGGTCGGCGATGGGGACTCCAGCCATCTCGGCGCTGTGGGCCGCGCGTCGAGCGACCTCGGTTCGCGGTTCCCCCAAGCGATGCACCTGGACCGAGGCCCCGCGTTGACTGAGAATGCGTGCTGCCACGTAGCCGTCCCCGCCGTTGTTGCCGGGCCCGGCAAGGACGGCCACCCGAAACCCGTAACCCGCCCCGTGCCTGGCGGCGGCCAAGGCAACGGCCAGTCCAGCCCGCTCCATCACCTCGTACATGTCGCCTTCGTACGCCGCGTCGACCCTCCGCGACTCGGTCGCAGTGACCACTGGTTGCACCGGCTTGAGGTTAAGCGTGGTCCGCCACCGCCACCGCCATGACCAGGGCCGAGGTGTCAGTGTGGGTGATAGTGACCAGGACCTCGGTGACACCGAGCATCTCCGCCCTGCGAGCTGCCGTGCCCTGGAGACGCACCGTCGGCTTGCCCCCGCCGGTGATCTCGATGTCCGTCCAGCGGATCCGGCGCCAGCCCGTGCCGAGGGATTTCATGACCGCTTCCTTCCCGGCAAACCGGGCAGCCAGCCGCCGCTCGGGAGTGGCAAAGCGAAACGCGTACTCCCGTTCGTGGGCCGTGAAACAGCGCTCGGCGAACCTCGGATACCGCTCGAGGACGGCGGCGATCCGACCCAAGTCCGCGAGGTCGACACCGAGTCCGATGATGCTCATGGTGCCCAATCGTACGTACGCGCGACATCTCCGAGCGCCGGTCCGTTCCGCTCAAGTGTTTACAAGGCGGGCCGATGGGTACTGGGCACCCCCATGGAGGCCACAACATGAAGAACGCTTCCGTTCCTGTCCGCCTGCTCGCCTCGCTCCTCACGATCGGCGTCCTCTTCTTCGGGATCGCCGCCGTGGCGTTGAATTTCGGTGGCGATGGAGAAGTCACCGCCGAGGACACCTCCACGACTTCGACTAGCCAGTCGACTTCGACGTCGGCCAGTTCCGACTCGTCGGAGCCGGCCGAATCACCAAAGCCGAGCTTGCAAGGTGTGGTCGTCGCCCCCGACGCACTGAAGATGCCATCGACCACTACAAGTACTGACGCCCCTTCGGCGCCTTCATCTACCGAGGGCTCGAGCTCGCGATCGGAGCCCAAGCCCACGACGCCGACCACGGCGGCCCCCCCACCGCCACCCTCGGCTGAGGTCCCGGCCGACGCGGTAGTCGTCAACCCGGGGGACAACATTCAACAGTTGGTCAACAGCCACCCAGCCGGCACCACCTTCTTCCTTCGCGCCGGGGTGCATCGTGCGCCGGGGGGCGCGACGCATGTCGCCCCCAAGACCGGAAACACCTTCGTCGGCGAGCCCGGAGCAATTATGGACGGCGCGGGATCGACCACCCGCGCGTTCTACGACAGCGGAGGGGCACCGGACGTGACTATTCGCGGTCTGGTGATCCGCAAATATCGAAACCGCGCCGAAACCGGCGCCATCGACTCGGGGAGCGGAGGCTGGCGGCTCATCGGGAACGAGATTCACGGCAACTCCGGCGCCGGCATATCTTTCGGGGGAAGCAACTGGCTCGTAGAGGGCAATCACATCCATCACAACGACCAGATCGGGATTCTGGGCATGGGTAGCGGCGGGCGCGTCCTGAGCAACACCATTGCCAACAACAACCCCAACCGCGCCTACGACTGGAGTTGGGAGGCCGGGGGCACCAAATTCATCAAGACCACGAACCTGCGTGTCGCTGGTAACAAGGTGCTCAACAACAACGGGCCTGGCTTGTGGACTGACGGCAACAACCAAGGGACCGTGTACGAGAACAACATCGTCCGCGACAACGCCGGTCCAGGGATCTTCCATGAGATCTCCGGCTCAGCCACGATTCGGAACAACACGGTGTCCGGAAACGCTCATCCGTTCTATGTGGGCGGCATTCTCATTGCCAACTCATCCGACGTGACCGTCACGGGCAATAGCCTGAGCGGCAACGACGGTGGGATCATCGGGCTTCAAGACGACCGCGGGAGTTCTAATACGGTCAATCTGACCGTCACCGGGAACTCCGTTTCTCATTCCGGCGGTGTTTCGGGGCTGATCCACAACTCCGGCGCCGACGTGGCCGCGACCGGGACGATCAGGTTCGACCAGAACCACTACTCAGTGGGAGGTAACCGGCCGTTCTCCTGGAAGGGCGGCGGTCTGACGGTGGCAGAGTGGCAAGGCCTGGGACAGGACACCAACAGCACGTTCAATTGACGCCGCCCACTGATAGGGGCCGGCAGCTGCCATAGTTCTCCACGGGTTTGGTGGAATCGTGAACGATCGACTGCGGACTATCTCGATCGATGGGCTTTCCGCGATCCTGGCCGTCGCGCTCGTCGCCTGCTCGCCGACTCCCGAGGGATCGCCCTCAACCACGGCCGACCAACCGCTCGACACGACGGCCGCGACAACCACGCCTCCAACCGCGATTCCCCCCACTTCGACCTCATTGCCCGAGGACGTCATAGTGGTCAGCGCGGGAACCGATCTACGGCGTCTGGTAGGTGACAGCGAACCGGGCGCAACTTTCCTGCTTCGATCAGGTATCCATCTCACGGAGGACCCCGAAGCTCACGTGATCCCCAAGCCGGGGCAGTTC
>CAZGWX010000013.1:0-19480 GCA_964529515.1 uncultured Acidimicrobiaceae bacterium | reverse complement strand
CCGGCAGGCCTATTCGCCGGAGCCAGAGGTGGTGGTGGTCGGGACCGATGTGGAACGCTCCGATCGGCCGGTCATCTCCGACCTCGAGTCCGCAATTGCCGGCGTCGACCAGTCGGTGGACTACATCTGGATCCTTCACTCGGACGCCCGCCCCCGTCCCGATGCGCTGCAGGCCCTCGTCGCCGAAGTAGATCGCAACGGGGCAGCGCTCGGCGGCTCGAAGCTGCTCGTGGCGGGAACTCCGGACGTGCTCGAATCGGTGGGCAGCGCCACTGATGTGTTCGGTGAGCCCTACTCGGGGCTCGAAGAGGGCGAGATCGACCTTCAGCAGTACGACGTGGTGCGCGAGGTGGCGTTCGTCCGCTCGGCGTCGATGCTCGTGAGACGGGATCTCGCCCAAGGACTGCGCGGCCTCGACGAGTTGCTCCCTCCCATCGCCGCGGGTCTCGACTTCTCGCAACGGACTCGGCTGGCGGGTGGGAAAGTGATCAGCGTTCCCTCATCCGAGGTCTACCACCAGGGTCGTTGCGACGAGGGCGAGGAGGGCTGGCGGGAGCGTGCCGGGCGCCTGCGCGCCATGCTCAGCGCATACAGCCTGCTGACCCTGCTCTGGGTGGTGCCCTACGACCTGGTGGTCTCCCTCGTCCACTCCATCGGCAGCCTCTTCCTGGGCCGCTGGCGACCAGCGGCCAGACATTCCGCGGCGTGGCTCTGGAACCTCGCCCATCTCCCGTCCACCATCCGTCTCCGGTCCCAGACACGGAAGATCAGGGTCACGGGTGACGAGGAGCTGTTCCGTTTCCAGGCGCGCGGCTCGGTCAGGCTGCGCGAGGTCGGCATCGAGCTCTCGGCAAAGGTGCTCGGACTGTTCGACGACGACCAGGCACTCTCTCGGGGCGCGAAACGAGTCTGGGCCGCGCCCGGCATCTGGGGTGCCGTGGTCGGCGCAGTCATCGCAGTCTTCGCGGCGCGCTCTCTCATATTCGTCGGCATGCCCAACGCCGGAGCCTCCATGCCGTTCGAACCGCCGCTCGTTGCGCTCGATCGTTGGTTCGGCGGATGGAATGACGCCGGTCTCGGATCGCCGGCGCCGGTGCACCCGTCCACTCTCGTCGGGGCGGTCTTGTCGATGTTCATGGTCGGTGCGAGCGCCACGGCGCGAACGGTGGCCACGATCCTCAGCGTTGGTGTCGGCATTGTCGGAATGGGTCGGCTCGGCGGGCGGCTGGGACTCAGTGGTCCGGGCCGCTACCTCGCCGGACTCGTCCTCGTGGCTGGTCCAGGTACGGCGCTCCTCACCGGGGTCGGCTCGTGGAACGCTCTTGTCGCTGCCGCGCTTCTGCCCTGGTTGGTCCGGGCGGTCCTGGTTCCCGACAACAGCCACGGCCCAAGTACTTTCGGGTGGCCGCTGGTGCTCGGTGTCCTTGTGGGGGCGCTCACTCCAGGACTGCTGGTGGTGCCGATCGTCCTCGCTTTCCTCCTCTCGCCGAGCAATGTCCGGCTCCGGCGGATCATCCGGGGTCTGGTCGCTCTGGCCGCGTGGGTCGTCGCACTTCCGTTCTCCATGGGCGATCCCGGCTGGCTGCTCGATCCAAACCGGCGCCTGGGTCTGACGCCGACCATGACCTGGATCGGTTTGGTCGCCGTGGCTGCGGCCGCCTGCTCCCTCCTGCCACAGCGATGGCGGAGGGTCGCCGCCATCGGTGGTGTCCTGTCGCTGGCGGCACTGACCGTCCTGGTGTTTCCCATCGGCGGCCCCGGCGTCGAGGAAGCGTTGTTGATCACCGCATCTCTGGGAGCGGCGTTGGTCGCATCCGCCGGTCTCGACCTGCTGTCCGCGGAGCCGCTTCGCCTTGCTTGCATCGCAGTGGCCGTCGTCCTTGTCGGGATGTCGGTCGGAGATGGGCTGGGCAACGGCCGATACGGGCTGGCAGCCGGGGATCTTCACGACCGGTACGGGTTTGGTGTGGTCCTCTCTGACGAATCCGAGCCCGGCCGGATCCTCATCGTCTCTGCCGACCGTCACCTCATACCCGGTGACGCCCGATCGGGCCCGGGTTTCTGGTACCGCTTGTTCGATGCCACCGGCATGACGCATGACGAGGTGGTGCTCCCCGAGGCCCTCGAGGGCGACGAGGCGCTCGGTGATGCCCTCGCATTGGTGGCTGCTGGTGGCGAACTGCGGCCGGGCGCCCAATTGGCGCCGTTCGCCGTCGACTGGCTGGTGATCGAGGGACCGGAGACCGGGCTGGAAACCGCGCTGATCGGTCAGCTCGACTTGTTGCCGACACCGCTCGTTTCGGAGGCCCGTGTCTACGAGAACCTCTCGCGCCGCAACCTGGCAGGCCAGTGGAGACGTGACGGAGCTGACTTCGCCGGCGAGCCTGTGACCCGGGTCCGCTTGGCCGTCAACTACGCCGACGGCTGGCAGCCCGATGCCGTCCAGGACGACTGGGCGGTGTCGGTCGACGGCACGGCCGGGCGTGGGAGCTTCTCCGGTTCGAGTGCAGCGGTCGCGCTCGCTTCCCTGGGGCCCGCGGCTTTCCTTGCCGGGCTGATCCTGATCGCCTGGGGAAGGAGGAAGCGATGAGCCGATTGTTCTCCGTGGTCGCGATAGCCGCCCTCGCTCTGGCTCTCGTCGCTCTCCCCGCGCCCGACCAACCCACCCACAGTGAGGCTCCGGCTCACAACCCGTCGGCTTTCGCGGTCTGCCCGATCATCGAAGGTGGCGGACGCACAACGGAAGTAGCCGTCGTCTCGACCTCGGGGGGCCCGACATCTCTGAACTTGTTTGCCAACGGCTCCACCGCGGGGAGCATCGAGGTCGGGGTCGGCGACAACGGAGCTGCCGTCATTCCGGTCGTGGATGTGGCCGCCGTTGGAACCGTCGGGGGACTGGTGGAACTGCCCTCGGCCTCGGCCGCAGCCAGTACCCGGATCCAGGGAGCTCAGTCCGCCACGCTCGAGACCTGCGTCACCGCCATCCCGGCCGAGGTGTTCCTCGCCGGTGGATCGACTGCGGGACAGGGACAGATGACCCTGCACCTGATGAACCCGTTCGCAGGGGACGCGGTGGCGAGCCTGTCGGTCACCTCCGAGGTGGGTCACGAGAGCAGCAGCCGCTTCGAACGCGTAATCGTCCCCTCTCGGGGCTCGGCGGTAATGGACATGAACGAAATCATCCCGGGTCGAGAGTGGGTGACGGTTCGGATCGACATCTCGCAGGGCCGCGTGGCGGCGGTGGTCCGCCAGGCGGACGGCTCCGGCACCGCGGCCTGGAATGCGGTCGCACCGGCCACCGACTGGTTCCTCCCCATTCCGACCGAGACGACGGGGAGCATCGTGATCGGCAGCGCGACGCCCGGTGACAATGAGTACCAGCTCGACCTGTACGGGCCCGAGGGAGTGGAGGGGGCCGCGATAACCGGAGTGCTCTCCGAGGGAGCGGCGGATCGGATCACATTGGAGGAGGTGCCGGGCGTGAGGGCCGTCCGGGTGGTCTCAACGCTGCCCTTGGTGGCGTCGCTCGAGACAGGTGACGAAGCCTCAGTCGGTGTCACGACCGGGGCGACGTCGCCTGCAGGCTCCTGGCTGGTTCCCTCCGCGTTGTCCGCGGGCTCGGCCCGCCTGGTGGTGCTCAACCCCGGCCTCGAGGACGCAGCGGTGGTGATCCGCCCGCTGCGGCCGGGTGCCAGCGAGATCTCTGCGATCGTGCCGGCCGAGGGCGTCGTCGAAGTTGTCCTTGAAGGCGCCGACGGGTACCTGCTCGACTCCACGGTTTCTGTGGTGGTTCTCCTGGCCGGAACCGGCGAGAACAGCGGCGTGCTGGCTATCGGTGTGCCGATCGTCGATGGGTGACACCACAGTCCGCGTGCTGATCGTCCTTGGCGCCGGGCTGGCCGTGGCCATTTTCGCTCTCGTGCTCCAAGGCCTCCGGAGCCGACCCACTCGTGTCATCGCAAACACGGGACTCACCCCGGGTACCTACCTCTTCACTTCGGCTACATGCCAGGAGTGCTCCAATGCGCGCTCAGCCCTCGAGGACTTCGTCGAGATCTCCTGGGAGGAGCGGCCGGACGTCTTCAGTCGTCTCGAGGTGACCAAGGTGCCGAGCACGCTTGTGGTCGACTCCGCGGGTAGCGGTACGTGGCGCGCTTGGTCGCCCACAGCCCGCAGTCCTTGAATCGGGTGGGGCCGATCCCTAGCGTGGCTCCCCATGACAGTTGGTTGCGCGCGCTGCGGCTCCCCGGCGAATTCAATGATGAGCTTCTCCTACGCCGATGCCGCGGTGTGGCTCGACGACCTCGCTGAGATGGCGGCCGCTTCGGGTTACGCGCTCTGCTCCGATCACGCAGACCGGATGGCGCCGCCGCAGGGCTGGACGCTGACCGACCGGCGCGCCGTGACGAGGCTGTTCGCGCCCGTCAATGTTGCCTGATGCCCCTCGACCGCGACCTTCTCGACGCGGTCAAAGAGCTCGACTCGCACGACCTGAGAAGACTCCACATCCTGACTCGGGCCCAGCTGGAGCGCGATGGCGCCGTCACGACGGGCGAGCCGAAGGTGTCGTTGCGCTCTCAGATGGTCCGGTGTGGAAAACGGGGTTGCACGAAGTGCCCTCACGGTCCCTACTGGTACGCCTACTGGACCGAAGGCGGCCGCCGGCGCAGCCGCTACGTGGGACGCCTCCTGGAAGAGGATTCGTTGTCCTAGCCATGAGCCCCGGCGTACTATGACGCCCGGGCCGGACCCCACTCTCATGATGGATTGCCAGCGCTGCGGTCAAAACGACGTTCTCGAGATCGACCACGTTCTTCCTGACGGGACGGAGGTCAAATTCTTCTGGTGCCATTCGTGTGAAGAGAAGTGGTGGAACCGCGACGGCGTCGCAATCGACGTTGCGGACGTCTTGGAGATAGTCCGGCAGAACCGAGAGTGAGGACCATGCTGGGCCGGTTCCGGCCCACGCTGCCGCTCGTAGTAGTCGGACTCGCGTCCCTTCTCGTACTCGTGGTGATGCAGCCCTGGTGGCTGTTCTCCCCGACCACACCGACCGGTGGCGACATGGGGTCGCATGTGCTGGGACCGGCGTTCCTCAGAGACCACCTCATCCCCGAGGGCCGGGTCATGGGCTGGTCGATGGACTGGTTCGCAGGCTTCCCGGCCTTCTACTTCTATTTCCCCCTCCCGTCCCTGGTCATCGTCTTCCTCGACGTCTTCATCCCATACGGGGTGGCGTTCAAGGTCGTCACCACGCTCGGGCTGGTCGGGATGGCGCCAGCGGCGTACTTCCACGCCAGGGCCATGAAGTTGAGCCGGAGCGTCGCCACCGTCGCCGCGTGTGCCGCGGCCGTGTTCATCTTCTTCGAGAGTTTCAGCATCTACGGCGGCAACATGGCCTCGACCCTGGCGGGTGAGTTCTCGTTCGCTTGGTCGTTCAGTTTCTCGCTCGTCTATCTCGGCTTTCTCATCAAGGCCGTGGCCGACGATCGCAAGTACGTCAAGTGGGCGGCGCTATTTCTGGGTCTGACCGCCCTCACCCACATCCTGACCACGATCGTGGCCGTCTTCGCCTCCTTGTTCGTGGTGGCCTGGAAGCGGGGAGCCCTGCGGACGGTCCTGATTTGGGCGTGGGGGTTCGCGATCGCCGGATTCTGGGCTCTGCCGCTGGGCTTGCGACTCGGTCTCACCTCCGACATGGCCTGGAATCCCTTGACTCGATGGGAAGAGGTCTTCCCCCTCGAACTGTGGCTCCTCATCCCGCTCGCCATCCCCGGGGCCATGTGGGCCATGCGCACGACAAAGCGGGCGGGTCCACTGATCGGCGCCACTCTGCTCCCGATCATCTACTTCCCCCTCCCCAACATCCTCCCCAAGCTCGCGCCCGACTTCTTCGGAGGAGAGCGCTGGAAGCTGTGGAACGGCAGGCTGTTGCCGTACTGGTACTTCGGGGTGGCCTTCTTCGCCGCCGTCGGTATCGGGGCCGCCATGGTGTGGCTTTCCCGCAGGCTCCCGTCCCGGATCTCATCTCATTTCGCCCGTGCTCTCGTCATCGTCGGTTCGGCCGTGGGCGTGGGCCTGGTGGCAGTGTCGACCAAGGTGAAGGATCTCGGCCCGATTCCATCGTGGGTCCTGGCAGCGGTGGCTGGACTACTGATCCTTGCGATGACCTTCGCCCTGCCTCGGACCATCCAGACCAGAGGATTCCTCGTGGCGACTGCCGCTGCCCTCATCGTTGCCGGCACCGCTTCGAGCATCACATTCGTCGACGGGTGGGCTCGGTGGAACTACGAGGGTTACGAGTCGAAGCAGCCATGGCCGGAATACGAGGCGCTCATGGTGGCCCTGGCGGAACTGCCTGAGGGGCGGGTCATGTGGGAGGCCAACAACGACGCCTGGAACCGGTACGGAACACCAATGTCGGGGATGCTGATCCCTTACTGGACCGAGGGATCGCACAAGTCGATGGAGGGACTGTTCTTCGAGTCGTCGATCACGACTCCGTTCCATTTCATCAATCACTCCGAGATGTCTTTCAAGCCGTCCAATCCGATTCCGGGACTGCGGTACCACACCTTCGACATGGCCCGCGGGCTCAAGCACATGGGGGTCTACGGTGTCGAGTATTACGTCGCGGTCACACCGGAGGCCGCGGCCAAGGCCGCAGGACTCGAAGGGTTCGAACTAATCGAGAGAATCGAGCCCTTCCACATCTTCCGCCTTCCCGAATCCCCTCTGATCGAGGTGCTGAGCCACCAGCCCGCCGTATACGACGTGCCGGAACGGGGTCTGCTCGGCGCTCTCATCGGGTCGGATACGGTGATCGGGCCTGACGGCGAGCCGCTTCCCTCCTTCCACGATATGGCCCTGGAGTGGTATGAGGACGTCGACGAGACGCACCGAATGGTGGTTGCCGACGGTCCCGACGAGTGGCCTCGCATCGTCGGGTTGGACGAGCGGCCCGACACCGAGATCGGGGTCACCGGGACGGTCAGCGACATCGTGGTCGATAACCATCGCATCTCGTTCACAACGACCGCGGTTGGGATGCCCCACGTCGTCAAGGTGTCCTACTTTCCCAATTGGAAGGCGAGCGGTGCCGAGGGTCCGTGGCGGACGACACCGTCATTGATGGTGGTCGTGCCCACAGAGTCAGAAGTGGTCATCGAGTTCGTCGACACCATGGCCGAGTCGGGGGGCAAGATCCTCTCGGTCCTCGGGGTGCTGGCCCTGGGCGGGGTCTTTTTCTGGGAGCGCCGCCGCCTTCAGGGTGATGCCCCTACTGATTCCGACGAACCGCCCTCAAACGGCATCCAGGTACCAGCTACCAGGTACTAGCCCGAGGCCTTGCCGGGGCTGGCCAGGTCACCGCCTCGGCCTGTCGGAGCGACTCAGGGCGCGGTCTTCAGCGTCCGCCTGATCCGGAAGAGACCTTTGATCGTTCTCGGCACCCGCTTGACAAGCGAAGACCGGGCGGTCCTCATCTCTACCACCTCGACCGGCACCTCCACTATGTGATAACCGGCCCGTTCCGCGCGGATCACGAGCTCGGTGTCGAACAGGTCCTTGGTGCTCAACACCTGCGGCGCCAGGTCGTCGACGAGGTGACGCCGGAAACCCTTCATCCCGTGTGTGTCGCTGACCCGGGAGCTCAGGATCGTCCTCAGCATCAGATTGAAGACCAGGGTCGCCAGCCTTCTCACCAGCGGCCGCCGATCCTTCGACTCCGGATCGCGTTTGGACGCAATGACCAAGTCCACGTCCCGGGGCTGGTCGAGGACCGTGCGCAAGAAGTCACCCGAGAAGTAGTCGATGTCGAAGTTCACTACCCAGTCACCGTCGGAGGCGAGGAAGCCGTGGCGCATGGCAGCGCCGTAGTCGGGCTCGTCGAGCGAGATGACCCGAACCGGGGGGTCGGTGGAGATTTGGCGCGTCACCTCCGCAGTGCCGTCGGCGGACCCGTTCTCGACGATCAGGATCTCGGCGTCTGGCGCCCCGTACAGCACCTGTTCCACCATTTGGGGAAGGGCGACGGGGACGAACTCGGCCTCGTTGAAAACCGGGACAACGATGGAGACTGATCGGCTCAAACGCGGGCGATGTTAGGGACGTCGGGCGGGCATACACTCGCCAGGGTGAGACCCGACCTCGTGTTCAAGGCGTATGACGTCAGGGGCCGTACCGACAACGGCGATCTGGACGCGGATCTGTACCGGCTGGTCGGATCGGCCATGGTGGATCTTCTAGGCACTTCGACGGTTGCCATCGGCAGGGACTGCCGGCCGAGCTCGCCCGAATTCTTCACAGCGATGGCCGACGGGGTGACGACCGCTGGCGCCGATGTCATCGACCTCGGAGAAGTGCCCACCGACCTCGTCTACTACTACTCGGGTGCCCAGGAGGTGCCCGGTGCGATCATCACCGCCTCTCACAATCCTCCGGTCTACAACGGCATCAAGCTGTGCAAGGCAGGAGCCGCTCCGATCGGAGCCGACACCGGTCTCAATCAGATTCGGGCTCATGTCGAGAGCGGGAAGCCCCTGGTCGCCAATCGCCCCGGGACCGTGAAGAGGGTCGATGTCGTGAGCGAATACGTGAATCACCTCTTTTCGATCGTCGACCCAGCGGAGATCGGGCCGTTGCGCGTTGCGGTGGACGGCGGGAACGGGATGGCCGGAGTCGCCATCGAAGAGGTGTTCGATCGCATCCCGGCGCAGCTGACCGGCCTCTACCTCGAGCTGGATGGCACCTTTCCCAACCACCCCGCTGATCCACTCGTGCCCGAGAACCTCGCCGATCTCGAGGCGTTGATGTCGCAAGGCGAGTTCGACCTCGGCGTGGCCTTCGACGGAGACGCCGACCGCGCCTTCTTCCTGGACGACCAGGGTCATCCGCTGGTGGGCAGCACCGTGACCTCCCTCCTCGCCCGCAGCATCCTGGCGGCCAGGGCAGGGGAGAAGGTGGTCCACAACCTGATCACCTCCAAGGCCGTCCCCGAGATCATCCGCGAGGCGGGCGGGACACCCATCCGTACTCGGGTGGGCCACAGCTACATCAAGGCGGTGATGGCAGAGACCGGCGCCGTGTTCGGTGGTGAGCACAGCGGCCACTACTACTTCCGTGACAACTTCCGGGCCGACTCGGGCATGCTCGCCATGCTCCACCTGCTTGCCATCTTGTCGGGTTCGGACGTACCGCTGTCTCAAATGCGACTGGAGGTCGAGCGTTATGCGGCTTCGGGGGAGATCAACTTCGAGGTCGACGATGTGACCGAGGCCATGGCCAGGGTCGAAGCCGCGTTCGACGATGCCGAAATCGACAAGCTCGACGGGCTCACAGTCGACTACGGGAAATCATGGTTCAACCTCCGTCCGTCCAACACGGAACCGTTGCTGCGACTCAACGTGGAAGCACCCGATCCGGATGGGGTCGCTCGACTCGTCGGGCGGGTTCGTGACATCCTGGGGGCAACATGATCGATCCTCTTCTCGCCTCCATCCTCGTGTGCCCGGACGACCATGCGGCCCTGACCGAGGACGCTGCGGAGTCTCGGCTCGTCTGCACGAGGTGCGGACGCCGGTACCCGGTCCGTGACGGGGTGCCCATCATGCTGGTCGACCAAGCGGAGAGTGCCGACGATGACTGACATGCTGGATCAGATTCGGTCCCTTGGCGACCAGTTGCGGTGGGCCGCGTCTCAGAGTGCTCCCAGTCTCGGCACGCACTCGGACGTGTACTTCGCGGGGATGGGTGGCTCTGGCATTGCCGGGAACTACGCCACGGCCGTGGCAGTGCCCTTCGGAACCCGGGTCACCGTCCACAAGGGGTACGGGCCGTTGCCCTCATGGACCATGCGCCAGCGTCCGCTCGTGATTGCGGCCTCTTACTCCGGCAACACGGAAGAGACCCTGAGTGTGGCCGAGGCGGCGTTCGAGAAGGGTATGCCGACCGTCGTGGTCACCACCGGTGGTGTCCTCGGCGAACTGGCGGAGCGTCGGTCCTGGCCAGTCATGCCGGTACCAGCAGGGCTCCAGCCCAGGGCTGCGGTGGGCTACATGCTGGGAGCGACGTTGAAGGTTCTCGAGGGTGCTCGGGCGATCGACGACCAGACCTTTCACTTCGGCGAAGCAGCCCGGCTCGCCGACGAGGCGGTCGGCGAGAACAGCCCGCGGTGGAACCTGGCTCGGGAGATCGCCGATCGCCTGGCTGGCCGCATCACCATCGTCTACGGGGGTGGCCCCGTGTCGGCTGTGGTCGCACAGCGGTGGAAAACGCAGATCAACGAGAACGCCAAGATGCCGGCATGGTGGTCCGCGCTACCGGAGCTCGACCACAACGAAATCGTCGGATGGGAGGCTCTTCCCGATCTCACCAGGGACACCCTCGGTGTGGTCGCCCTCACCGACCGGAGTGATCATCCGCGGATACGCGCGCGACTCGACCACACTTCGGCCCTCACAGCGGACGCCGTGCCGTGGGTGGGTGAAGTGGCCGCGGAGGGCGTCTCCGTGCTGGCGAGGCTGGTGTCACTGACCGTCGTGGGGGATCTGGTGTCCTGGATGCTGGCCGACTCGGCGGGTGTGGACCCGGTACCGGTGGCCACAATCGAAAAACTGAAGAAGCTCTTGGTGGAGGAAAAGACCGAATGAACTACGACATCGCAAATCCGGCCCTGGCCGGAGACGGAGCGCGCCGCATCGAGTGGGCCGGCCGGCGCATGCCCGTGCTGGCCACGATCCGGGAGCGGTTCGTCAAGGAGAAGCCCCTGGCCGGGTATGTGGTGGCCGCCTGCCTCCACGTGACCGCGGAGACCGCCAACCTGATGCTGGCGCTTCGTGACGGCGGGGCCGAGCCTCTCCTTTGTGCTTCCAACCCTCTGTCCACCCAGGACGATGTCGCTGCGGCACTCGTAGCCGAGGGCATTCCGGTCTACGCCATCAGAGGCGAGGACTCGGACATCTATTACAAGCACATCAACGCGGTGCTCGACTACAAGCCGGCGGTGACGATGGACGACGGGGCCGACCTCGCCACCCTCCTCCACACGGAGCGCCGCGACATCGAGGTCATCGGATCCACCGAGGAAACGACGACCGGAGTCATTCGGCTCAAGGCGATGGCCGCAGACGGGACGCTGCGGGTGCCGGTGGTGGCGGTCAACGACTCAGCCACGAAGCACCTCTTCGACAACCACTACGGCACCGGCCAGTCGACTCTCGACGGGATCATTCGCGCCTCCAACATCCTCCTTGCAGGGCTCAACATCGTTGTCGTCGGTTACGGAGATTGCGGGCGTGGAGTGGCATCCCGTGCCGACGGCATGGGCGCCAAGGTCATCGTGGTCGAGGTCGACCCGGTGCGTGCATTGTCGGCTGCGATGGACGGATTCCGTGTGATGACCGTCGACGAGGCGGCCCCCATCGGCGACGTCTTCATCACCGTGACGGGTAACAAGCACGTCCTACGACCCGAGCACTTCGAGAAGATGAAAGACGGGGCGATCCTGGCCAACTCGGGACACTTCGACATCGAAATCGATCTGGCATCTCTGCGCGCGATGTCCGTGGCCCGTCGTCCGGTCCGCAACAACCTGGACGAGTTCGAGATGGAGGACGGCCGTCGGATCCTGGTCGCAGCCGAAGGCAGACTCGTCAACCTGGGCGCTGCCGAAGGCCATCCCGCCGACGTGATGGACATGTCGTTCTCCAACCAGGCCCTGGCGGCGGAGTACCTGATCGTCAACCGTGACGACCTCGAGCCGCGTATCTACACCTTGCCGCCCGAGATCGACGACGAGGTCGCCACCATCAAGCTCGCCGCACTTGGCGGGACGCTTGAGAAGCTCACGCCGGCACAGATCGAATACCTGGGCAGCTGGCAGGAAGGCACTCAGTAGATCTTCGTCGCTGGGAGCGACGAAGATCTGTACTTGGTACTCAGTACCTGGTACTTGGAATCATTCGGTCCAAGTACCAGGTTCCAAATTGCTTTGCCTCGCCTGTCATCTTCCCGCCCGATCGGTCCTGTGTCCCCGCTGCCGTGCTGACCTCAGATTGGCGCCGGAGCGGGTCGTTGGTGACGGGCTCCGCGTGATTGCAGCTTTCGCCCACGAAGGCCCGGCCAAGAGCCTGATTCACGAGCTCAAGTACCGCGGGGTCGCCGGCTACGCCGATCTGGCTGCGGCGGCACTCGTCGATCGAGTGCCCGTGCTTCCCTTGGTCCCTGTGCCTCGTGTGCTGATCCGGCGGGCTCGATACGGCGTCGATGGAGCGCTCGAAATCGCCCGGTCCCTGTCCGCTCTCACCGGCGCACCTGTGCTGAAACTGCTGCGTGCCCCGCTGCACTCTCCCCGCCGTGCGGGAGGTGACCACCTCGCGCCGCCGGCCACTTTCCGGTTGCGACAGCCCTGCCTGGGACCGGTCATCGTGGTTGACGACGTGGTCACCACCGGGCGCACGATCACTGCCGCAGCATGGGCGTTGGGTCTCGGGAGGGCAGTCATCGGAGTGGCGGCCAACAGTGCGCGAAAACCAAGTGTCTAGTCCTTCGACTCCGGAGCCGATAGAGAGCTCAGTGCCGACTGTTCTGATCGTCGACGACGCCGAGCTCTTCCGCGAGGCCCTCCGGGCTGCTTTCGCTCAGGAGGGCTTCGAGGTCGTCGGAGCCGCCGGAGACGCCATGTCCGCAATCGACAAGGCGCGCTCACTCCGTCCCGATCTGGTCATGCTCGATCTCCTCATGCCGGGCATGTCAGGCCTCGAAGTGGTTGGATCCATCATCAAGGCGAGCCCGAAATCACGGGTGGTGCTCCTCACCAGCAGTGAGTCCGCTGAGGACCTCCTGGCCGCGGTCAAGGGCGGTGCGTCCGGATACCTGACCAAGGACACGCCGCTGCCCCGGCTCGTCGCCGCCATGAATGACGTGCTCTCCGGGGGAGCTGCGGTCTCGCCCGCAATGGGCGGGAAGCTCTTCAGCGCGCTGCGGGACCTGCTCCGCCACAACGGCGCCCACATCGGCCGTACTCCCGGACTGACGGGGCGGGAGATCGAAGTCCTCGCGATGATCGCCGACGGCATGACGTCCCGGGAGATCTCGGACCACCTCTTCATCTCGGAGAACGCGGTCCGCAACCACGTCCGTAACATCCTCGACAAGCTCGGTATGAGCTCCCGGTTCGAGGCCGTGCACTGGGCCTATCGAGAGGGTCTCATCGAGACTCGCTGACCCGGCCGGTCTGGGTTCAACTACGGGGCGCCGGTAGAATCAGGGTTCTACATGCCCATTCTCCAAAAGGTCCTTCGCATGGGCGAGGGCAAGACGCTCAAGGAGTTCGAGGGCCTGGTCCAGGCGGTCAACGACCTCGAACCGCAGATCCAGTCCCTCTCTGACGAAGCCTTCCGGGAAAAGACCGTCGAATTCCGTCGCAGACTCGACGGGGGAGCCGCCCTCGACGATCTGCTGGTAGAGGCGTTCGCCGTTGTCCGGGAGTCCGCCCGGCGCGTCCTGGGTGAGCGTCACTACGACGTCCAGCTGATCGGTGGCATTGCCCTGCACCGCGGGATGGTCGCCGAGATGAAGACCGGTGAAGGAAAGACGCTGGTTTCGACCCTTCCCGCGTATCTCAACGCCCTCGAAAACAAGGGCGTTCACATGGTGACGGTGAACGATTATTTGGCCGCGCGCGACGCCGAATGGATGGGGGCCGTGTTCCGGTTCCTCGGCCTCACGGTCGGCCTGATCCAGTCCGGCATGCCCGTCGAGGACCGCCATGCGGCCTACCGGTCGGACATCACCTACGGCACCAACAACGAGTTCGGGTTCGACTACCTGCGCGACAGCATGGCCATGACGTCAGAACAGCGGGTTCAGAGAGGACACCATTACGCAGTGGTTGACGAGGTGGACTCGATCCTGATCGACGAGGCGAGGACGCCCCTCATCATCTCCGGTGCCGTCTCCGATAGTGCTCGTTGGTATCGGGACTTTGCCAAGATCGCCAAGCGCCTCCAGCCGGAGGTCCACTACGAGGTCGACGAGAAGAAGCGTCAGGTCCTGACCACAGAGGAGGGTGTCTCTCGAGTCGAGGCCACGCTCGGCATCGAGAACCTCTACGACCACGCCGCAGTCGACTTCGTCCATCACCTGGAGACTGCCCTCAAGGCGGAGGCGCTCTACAAGAAAGACGTCGACTACCTGATCGACCACGGTGAGGTCAAGATCGTCGACGAGTTCACCGGCCGCGTTCTGGAAGGCCGGCGGTACTCGGAGGGGCTCCATCAGGCGATCGAGGCCAAGGAGGGGGTGGCAATCAAACAGGAGAACCAGACCCTCGCCACCATCACCCTGCAGAACTACTTCCGCATGTACGAAAAGCTCGCCGGCATGACCGGTACGGCCGAGACCGAGGCCGCCGAGCTCGCCCAGATATACGGACTTCAGGTCCAGAGCATCCCGACCAACCGTCCGGTGGCCCGCCTCGACCAAGGCGACCTCGTGTACAAGACGGAGGAGGCGAAGTACGGCGCGGTGGTCGAAGACGTCAAGGAGCGCTACGCCAAGGGGCAGCCCGTCCTGCTGGGAACGGTCTCCATCGAGAAGTCCGAGGTGCTCTCTCGCCTGCTCTCCAAGAGCGGGGTCCCGCACGAGGTGCTCAACGCCAAGCATCACGCTCGAGAGGCCGACATCATCGCGCAGGCAGGACGCCCCGGAGCGGTCACGGTGGCCACCAACATGGCGGGTCGAGGGGTCGACATCAAGCTGGGCGGCAGCCCCGAAGGCATGGCCCGCACCGAGCTGAAGAAGCGCGGCGTCACACCTGACGATCCGAGCCACGCGGACCTGGAGAAGAAGCTCATCGAGGAGTTCGAGACTCAGATCCGGCCCGACAATAAAAAGGTCCTGGCCGCAGGGGGCCTGTACGTGGTGGGCACTGAGCGCCACGAGTCGAGGCGCATAGACAACCAGCTGCGTGGTCGGTCCGGCCGCCAGGGCGACCCCGGCGAGAGCCGTTTCTATCTCTCATTACAGGATGACCTGATGCGGAGGTTCCAGGGCGAGTGGGTCAGTTCGGTCATGGACCGGCTCCGCCTCCCCGACGATCAACCAATCGAGGCGAAGATGGTCTCCAAGTCGATCGAACGGGCCCAGCGCCAGGTCGAGTCGCAGAACTTCGAGATCCGGAAGAACGTCCTCAAGTACGACGAGGTCATGAACTCCCAGAGGGAGAGCATCTACCGCTGGCGCGGGGCGATTCTCGAAGGCAAGGCGGACGAGGACTTGATCCCGGACTGGATCACCGACGTGATCACCGACACCGTCGAGGGTGTCGTGCCGGAGGGCGCTGCCAGCGCCACGTGGGACTGGGACGCGCTCGCCCAGGAGATCGGGATCTACTACCCGACGAGCCTCTCACCGGACGACTTCAACGCCCGGGCCACCGTCGACGACTTGGTCGATCGTGCCGTGGACGAGGCACACGCCACCTACGAGGAGCGGGAGAAGGAACTCGGCAACGACCTGCTGCGGCAGGTGGAGCGCTCCGTTGTCCTGTCCGTCATCGACAACAAGTGGCGGGAGCACCTTTCGGAGATGGACTACCTGCGGTCGGGAATTGGCCTCCGGGCGATGGGACAGCGCGACCCGCTGTCCGAGTATCAGCGGGAGGGCTACGACATGTTCACCGACATGGTGGACACCATCAAACGGGACGCCGTGCGGTACCTGTTCCATGTCGAGGTGGCCAAGCCGGAACTGAAGCCACAGCGAGTCGAGCCGGCACCCAGCGGAGGGGAAGGGACCCGGAAGCCGGCGATCACGGGCGACAAGGTGGGCCGCAACGACCTCTGTCCCTGTGGCTCGGGCAAGAAGTACAAGCGCTGTCATGGGGCTTAGCCCATGACAGCAGTACTTGGTACTTGGTACTTGGTACTCAGATCAGGATTTCTCACCCGCTTCAGCGGGGGAGTGGCCCGGAGGGCCGAGGGGGCGCGGCCCGTCAGGGCCGCCTGGTGACATGTCGCTAGAGATCTCCGATCCCCGTGAGCTGATCGCGTCCCTGCGGACGCGGCTCAGCGAGGCGCGTCGGTTCCTCGACCTCGACGGCAAGGAGAAGGAGCTGGCCGACCTGCGCGCCCGCGCCGGTTCGCCGGACCTATGGAACGATCCCGACGAGGCCCGCCAGGTGAGCCAGAAGCTCTCCCGGTACGAGGGTCTGTTCGAGAAGGTCGGCGGGTTGTCCTCCCGCCTCGACGACGCTGAGGTCCTGTTGGAGCTGGCCGACGAAGAGGACGATGCGTCTTCACACGACGAGGCACTGGAGCAGCTGTCCGAACTGTCCGGGATTCTCGACCAGCTGGAGATGGAGTCGCTCTTCTTTGGTGAGTACGACGACGCCGACGCCATCCTCAGCGTTCACGCTGGTGCCGGCGGCGTCGACGCCCACGATTGGGCCGAGATGCTGGCCCGCATGTACCAGCGATACCTCGCGGACAAGGGCTTCAGCGTGATCGTCGAAGAGGTGACTGCAGGGGAGGAGGCCGGCATCAAGTCGGTGACGATGACGGTCAAGGGCGACCGCGCCTACGGCACTCTCGAATCGGAGCGCGGGGTGCACCGCCTGGTCAGGATCAGCCCGTTCGACTCCAACGCTCGCCGTCACACCAGTTTCGCCGGCGTGGACGTCGTCCCCGATCTCGGGGAGGCAGCCGATGTCGAAATCGACGAGGACGACTTGCGGATCGACACCTATCGCTCGCAGGGCGCCGGAGGACAGCACGTCAACACATCGGACACCGCCATCCGCATCACCCACCTGCCCACCAACACAGTCGTCCAGTGCCAGAACGAACGCAGCCAGCTTCAGAACAAGAACCGAGCCATGGCCATGCTCAAGGCGAAGCTCGCGGAAGTGGCCCGCCTGGAGCATATGGCTCATCTGGACTCCATTCGCGGTGAGCAGGGCGAGGCGGCGTGGGGCAGACAGGTCCGCAGCTACGTTCTCCAGCCGTATCAGATGGCCAAGGACCTGCGTTCGGACCACGAGGTGGGCAATGTCAACGGAGTGCTTGACGGCGACCTCGACGGTTTCGTCGAGGCGTACCTACGCTGGCGACGGGCTCAACACGAGGCCGCCGGAGATTCCAGCTAGAAGACATTCCGGCGTTACCGTTCACCGGTCTCCCAACCCGGGGTTCCCCAAGACATGATTCGACTCGAGAACGTCACCAAAGTCTACGAAGGCGGCACCGTCGCGGTGAACGACGTGTCGCTCGACATCCAGAAGGGTGAGTTCGTCTTCTTGGTCGGCGCATCGGGATCCGGAAAATCCACCTTGATCCGCCTCATGCTCCGCGACGAACCGGTTACCCGCGGGCTGATCTGGGTGGCCGGAAAGGACATCACCAAGCTCCCCAAGTGGAAGATCCCGTACCTCCGTCGTTCAGTCGGCACGGTTTTCCAGGACTACAAGCTGTTGCCCAACAAGACCGTCTCTGAGAACGTGGCGTTCGCCCTGGAGGTTCTGGGTCGGCCCTCCTCGGTCATCGGTCCGCAGGTCGGCCAAGTGCTCGACCTCGTGGGCCTCGGCGACAAGGCCGGCCGATACCCCCGTCAGCTCTCGGGTGGCGAACAGCAGCGGGTGTCCGTGGCCCGCGCCTTCGTCAACCGCCCGCCGATCATGATCTGTGACGAGCCGACAGGAAACCTCGACCCGAAGACCTCGGTGGAGATCATGCGCCTTCTCGACCGAATCAACCGCACCGGCACCACCATCGTCATGGCCACCCACGACCACGCCATCGTGGACGCCATGCAACGACGAGTGGTCGCCCTCGAGAACGGAAGGGTGACTCGTGACGAGGAGACCGGACGGTACGAGAGGGCGGCCGAGGAAGAGTGAGTCGGCTCGTCTTCCTCATTCGCGAGGCCCTCTCCAGCCTCCGGCGCAACGCCCTCATCGTGGTCGGGGCAATCCTCGCCGTGTTCATCTCGCTGTCTCTCGCCTTCGGAGCGCTGGTTGTCAACGAGCTCCTTCGGCTCAACATCGCGGCATGGCAGGACGGGACTCATGTGGTGGCATTCCTCAACGACGAGGGCCAGAACAACGTGCCGTCCGGAGCGCACGACGCGTTGTTGCGGGAAGTCGAGACGTGGGAAGAGGTGGAGAACGCTCGCTACGTGAGCAAGGCCGAAGCCTGGCTCGAGTTCCAGGAGATCTTCGCCAACGACCAGCAGATGCTGGACGCCATCCGTGACCCCACCGTCCTTCCGGCCTCCATCCGCATCGAGCTGGTCGACATCGCCTTCCACGAGAGCACTCGGTTCCGGCTCGAGCAGCAGCAACAGGTGGTGGCGCGCGTCAACACTGCAGCCGAGTCGATCGAGCAGCTGCAGAGTCTTTCCAACGTGCTCAATGTCCTCGGCCTCGGATTGGCAATCGTGCTCGGACTCTCCGCCGTGGTGCTCATCGCCAACACGATCCGCCTCGCGATCTACGCCCGCCGGGACGAAGTCACCATCATGAAACTTGTGGGTGCGTCCAACTGGTACGTGCGCATCCCGTTCCTGCTGGAGGGTCTGATCGAAGGACTCGTCGGCGCGGCGCTGGCCGTGTTCACCGTGTGGCTGGCAATCAACAACCTCGCCCAGGCCGGTGAGGGGTTCGAACTGGTGCGCCTCGAGGTCAGCAATCAGTGGTTCTTCCGCTGGGGTGTGCTGGTTCTCATGTTCGGTGCGATCGCCGGCGTCATTGGCTCGCTGCTCGGACTGAGCAGGTATCTGCGCGACGCGGACGGCACCGGGCCGGACATCCCCACGGGGTTCTGATGGCTTCCGGGCAGGTCAAGGTGGTCACTACCAACCGCCAGGCCCGTCGCAACTACACCGTCGTCGACACCTATGAGGCCGGCCTTTCCCTCTTGGGCTCTGAGGTGAAGTCGATGCGCGACGGCCGCATGGAGCTCAAAGACTCGTACGCACTCATCGAGGGCGGAGAGGCGTTCTTGGTCGGCGCCCACATCGCTCCCTACGGATTCGCCCGTGATGGCGGGCACGACCCGGAGCGAAAGCGCAAGCTCCTCCTCCACAAACAGGAGATCAACAGGCTGGCGGGGACTCTGGCCGAGAAGGGATTGACGCTTGTTCCTCTCCAGGTCTACTTCAAGGACGGCAAGGCCAAGGTCGAGCTCGGGCTGGCCAAGGGCAAGACTTCCTATGACAAGCGCGAGACCCTAAGGGAGCGCGACGCCAAGCGAGACATCGAGCGCGACCTACGCCACCGACGCTAGCGCAACTTTCCCCGGTGGAGCGGCAGCGGAGCGGGGGAGTGGCCCGTAGGGCCGAGGGGGCGCGCCGCAGGCGGGCGAGTAGGAATGTGGCCGCCCCACGGTACAATGAGTGGAACTCCATGGGGGTGAAACGGTTTCGACGTTGAGTGTTGAGGCGTTGGAAGCGAGCCGGGGTCTCCGGGGCCCCGTCAACAAAC
>CAZGWX010000012.1:0-6032 GCA_964529515.1 uncultured Acidimicrobiaceae bacterium | reverse complement strand
GGGCCGAGGTCGACGTCATCGAAATCGCCACCCAGGCGCAAAAGGCGTTGGAGGAGGCCAACCTCCCCATCCAGGTTGCGGTTATGGGGTGTGTGGTCAACGGCCCGGGGGAGGCCCGGGAGGCGGACATCGGAATTGCTGCCGGCCGGGGAAGAGGCCACCTCTTCATCAAGGGCCAGGTGGTTCGTGTGGTGCCCGAAGCGGAGATGGTCGAGGCGCTGCTGGAGGAAGCCAAGAAGCTCGTCGAGCAGGGCGTGGAGGCGCGTTTGGCGGAAGCCGATGCCGACGCGGCCGCGATAGCGGATGCAGAACGGCTTCAGCTCATCGAGATCAAGGGCGACGCCAACCGTTCTGCAGAACGCCGTGCGGCGGTCGCCGAAGTCGCCGAAGGCCAATAGGACTTCTCACCCACGGAGCGGTAGCGGAGTGGGGGAGTGCCCGGAGGGGGAGGGGGCGCGAGCGAAGCCAGCCAAAAGGGCCCCATTGCAATCCCGGCCCCGATTTGGATGATGGAGATATGCCCATCTCTGAAGCAGAGCGAAGTGATCTCTACACTGGGTTCGTCGAAGTGTTCGGTCCGAAGCGTGCGGAGACGATGATGAGCGCAATCAGACTCCACGACCTGGACGAAGTTGCCACAAAGCGCGACCTCGCGGAGCTTCGCGTTGAATTGGCTGCATTCCGCAGCGAGATGACAAGCGGATTGGCCAACCTGCGTGCCGAGTTCAAGAGCGACTTCACGCACTACTCGTTCATCCTCGTCGGCAGCTGTCTGGCCATCATCGCCGCACTAATCGGCGTCGGCCTCTTCAACTGACCGGGGACTGGGCGACGGTCACTGGCCCGATCTGCAGCCCGTCAAACACTTGCTGTTGAAACTCCGGTGGCCCGGAGACTCTGACCACGATCTGGCCGCCGGCGTCGCACCAGTCGACATAGTCGTCGGCACCGATCCCGTCTTCGACGAATCCTGGCTCGCACTCCATGGCGACTAGCTCGACCGTCCCCCTGCTGCCCTCGAACGTAAGGCTGATTCCTGGCCCACCCCCGCCGAGCCGCAATGGCTCGTCGACGTAGAACCGCAGGAAGCCGTCGGATGTCGTCTCGCCACGGAAACTGCGGATCCAAAGCTCCCGAGTCTCCGTGTTCATCTCTGGGGTGTCCACCGAAGACCCGCCGTCGTAGACGAGAGTGGCCCATTGTCCGAATTGGAAGCCCAAGAAGTTGATCCCGGCGCCCTCCGGCTCCCACCAGGTGACGGTCCCCCCTAGTCCATCGGGATACACCTCGAGCACCGTCGGACGACCGAACTGGGCCACAACATCCTCGACACTGCCGCGCTGGATGACGAAATCTCGAGCGGCGATGTCCGGGATGAAGGCCCACCCGTACGGATGCACTCCTTCGCTCATCAGGTCAAGGCCTTCGGGCCAGGTCAACTCGGCAGTGGACCCATCGATGAACGTCACCGTCAGTGTCGTCACGCCGTCGGCGACGGTGGCCTCCGGGATGAATGGAGCCAGAACGGGCGGGACATGCGCGCCCAGCGATGTGGTGGGTTGGGCGACGGTGGTTGGGGTCGGAGCCGCGCTGGTCTCGGTCGGGCCGGCGGTCGGCATGGTGCCGTAGAACCAGACCATCAGGGCAACGACCAGCGCGCCGGCCGTCACCGTCCCCACGATCGCGGCCGAGTTCCGCCTTATTGCCGCGGGTGCTCTTGTCGTGATGAGCTTGGGCCGGAATCGGTCCGCTTCGGCTCGCAGCGTTTCGCGAATTCTGGCTTCGAGCTTCATAGTTCTTCTCCAAGGTCTCTTCCCAGCCGCTGCAGGGCACGGCTCAGACGGCTCTTCACTGTTCCTTCTGAAATGTCGAGGGCGTCGGCAGTCTCCTGGGTGGACCAATCGAGGTAATACCGGCAGACGACGACCGCCCGGTAGCGCAGTGGGAGGCGACCGAGGGCGCGGGCAACTTCGGGATCGGGGAGCCTGTCCTCGACGGACGGCTCGACCAGAACGTCCTGCACTTCTCGTCGTGACCGGCGCCATCTGGACACCGCCCAATTGAGCCCCACTCGGTAAACCCATGCCTCCGGGCGGTCGTACCCGGCGATTCGGTCCCATCGCTCCAAGGCCCGCGTCATGGCCTCGTCCACTGCTTCGGCAGCGGCATCGGGATTTCTCAGGGTGACGAGCAGAGCCCGAAACACAGCGTCTCGCTGATCCCGGTAGAAGTTCCCGAATGTTTCGGTGCTTTGTTGTTCGGAATGCTCCACAAACCCCTCTCGCGTTGTCTACACGCTCAGGGGCCGCGCTGCGTTCCACGAATGTGGCTCGAACTGTCCTCGAACTCAGTCCGGGACCCGAGTGAGGTGTTGGAGGAGATCGTGCACCGCGAGATCGACCTCTTTGTGTCTCGTCATCACGCTGGCCTCCTTATTCTTGGGCGATGGGGTCCGCCGGAGCCAAGCCGACTGACGAGCCTATCCGGGCGGAACTGTTCAGTGTCGAACGCCTCGAGGAGCACGCCCGAACGCTCGCCGAGGCACAGGACAGGAGCGGACGGCAAGGGCGCTTGAGGCTGATCTCGCGTCGGCTGGCCGAGAACGGCGAGGTCCTCCTGGCCTCCTATCGGGAGCTGGCGGAGGCACTACGGGAAGAGGCCCTGCTCACGCCGGCGGCGGAGTGGCTGGTGGACAACTTCCACCTGGTCGAGAGCCAGCTCCACGAGGTGCGGGAGAATCTTCCGGCTTCTTACTACCGGGAACTGCCCAAGCTCGCCGGCGGACACCTGGCCGGGTACCCGAGGGTCTACGGGATCGCCTGGGCTTTCGTGGCCCACCTGGACAGCCGCTTCGATCCCGATGCCTTGCGGCGTTTCGTGGACGCCTATCAGGAAGTAACCCCGCTCACGATCGGCGAGCTGTGGGCCCTCCCCATCACGCTTCGGGTCATCTTGATGGAGAACCTGCGCCGGATGGCCGACCAGATCGTCGGCAGCCGTCGACTGAGGCGATCCGCCGACGAAGTGGCCGACGGTCTCCTGGGGGTGGGTAAAGGGGAGACTGGTCAGGCGAAGTCCACCATCGACCTCATCCCGCCCGGTCAGCTTCCACAGCAGTTCGCGGTCCAGCTCATTCAGCGCCTCCGCGATCATGATCCGGAGAGCACGCCCGCTCTCGGCTGGCTGCTCGAGCGGCTGTCGGACGAGGGGACCTCACCAGACGAGATCGTTGCCGAGACCCACGATCGGCAGGCCGCGACCAACGTGACGGTTCGCAACATCATCACCAGCCTCCGTCACATTTCTGCGTTCGAGTGGGCCGAGTTCGTGGAGCGGGTCAGCCTGGTCGATCGTGTGCTCAGGGCCCGCAGCAACTTCTCCGATATGAGCTTTGCCACCCGGGACCGCTACCGGCATGCCATCGAGGACCTCTCCAAAGGCTCGGGCACTCGGGAGCTGGATGTGGCCCTGGCCACGCTGGACATGGCGGGCGCGGCTGGGATCGATCTTCGCCGGCGCGACCCGGGCTTCTACCTGTTGGGAGACGGACGCGACGAGTTGGAGGCCAAAGTCGGGTTCAGACCCGATGCCGGCTTGCGCATCTCGCGGATGGTCCGGAGACATCCGGCCGTCTTCTACCTCGGCTCGATCTGGTTGGTCACCGCGCTCGCTGTGGCGTTACCGCTGCTCACGGTGGCGCCGGGAGCCCGCCGTTGGCTCATGGCATTTCTGGCGCTGATCCCCGCCAGCGAGATCGCGGTCACCATCGTCAACCGGGCGGTGACGGCCCTCACCCACCCCCGAGAGCTCCCCTCCCTGGCGCTGCGGGACGGCCCGAGCGACGAACTGCGAACTGTGGTGGCGATTCCCGCCATGCTGTCGCGACCGGGCCAGGCCGAGGACCTGGTGGAGAAGCTCGAAGTCCATTACCTCGCCCATCCCGAAGGCGCTTTCCATTTCGCCCTCCTCACCGACTGGCGTGACTCCGCCGATCCCGAGGATTCCGATGACGCCGAGCTGTTGGGGGCCGCCATCGAGGGAGTAGAACGGCTCAACCAGACACACGGGCCTGCCCCAGGCGGGGCCGATCGGTTCCTCGTCCTGCACCGGCGCAGGCTCTTCAACCCCGGGGAGGGTCGGTACATGGGCTGGGAGCGGAAGCGCGGCAAGCTCCACGAGCTCAACCGCCTGCTTCGGGGGGCGACCGACACCAGCTATCTACCGTGGCCCGGGCGGCTCCCCGAGCGGGTGCGTCATGTCATCACCCTCGATGAGGACTCTCGCCTTCCGCCGGGCGCAGCCAGCCGGCTAGTGGCGACGATCGCCCATCCCCTCAACCGGCCTCGATTCGACGAGTCGCTGGGCCGCGTGGTGGAGGGTTACGGCGTTCTCCAGCCCAGGGTCACCGCATTCCTCGGGGCGACAGGAACCAGCTTCTTTCAGCGCGTGTTCTTCCCACCGGCGGGCATCGACCCCTACGCGGCCGCGGTGAGCGACGTGTACCAGGACCTCTTCGACGAGGGCTCTTACGCGGGCAAAGGGATCTACGAGGTTGATGCCTTCGAAGCCGCGCTGGAAGGAAGAGTTCCCGAGAACACCATGCTCAGCCACGACCTCTTCGAGGGTTCGTTTGCCAGGGCTGCCCTGGTCAGCAACATCGAGGTGTTCGAGGAGTTCCCCAGTCACTACGAGGTCGCTCTCTCCCGCCATCACCGCTGGGTACGCGGCGACTGGCAGCTTCTCCCTTGGATCCTGGGCAGCCGTGGTCCCCTTCCGCCTACGGCCCGCATCAAGATGGTTGACAATCTGCGGCGCAGCCTTTCGGGTCCCGCCGCCCTGTTCACGTTGCTCGCAGCACTCATCTTGCCTGGAATCCCGGTGTGGCCATGGGTTGGCCTGATCGTCATCGCCCTGGCCCTCCCGGGACTGCTCCCTCTGTTGCAGCGCATGATTCCCCGGCGAACGACCACTCCTGGAGCCGTCAGGTTGCGGCGATGGTGGACCGATGCCGGAAGGGCGGCCGGCCGAGTCATCATGCAGGGGTCTTTCCTCGCATACGAGGCCCTTCGCAACACCGACGCCATCGTCGTCACCTTGTGGCGACTGGCGGTGTCCCGGCGCGGCCTGCTCAAGTGGATGACCGCCGACGAAGCAGAACGGCGGTTCGGGCTCGATCGATCGGCGTTCGTCAATCGGATGGCGCCTTCAATGGTGGTTGGCGTAGCTGCCAGCGTTGGCGCCACTTTGGTCAAACCGAGCGCGGTCCCAGTGGCGCTGGTCTGGTCGGCACTCTGGGTGGTGGCGCCAATGATTGCCCACTGGGCCAGCATCCCCCGCCCGGTGCGAGTCCTGGAACCCCTCACTTCAGAGGAACGCGACGATCTGCGCTTGACCGCGCGTCGCACCTGGCGGTTCTTCGAACGGTTCGTCACCGCAGAAGACAACTGGCTCCCGCCCGACAACTACCAAGAAGACATCGATGCCGTGGCCCACCGCACGTCGCCCACCAACATCGGCCTCTATCTGTTGTCCGTGATGTCGGCGCGAGAGTTCGGCTGGATCGGCGCGGCGGAAGCGGTCACTCGGCTCGAGCAGACCCTGTCCACGATCTCCCGTCTCGATCGTTTCCAGGGCCACCTCTACAACTGGTACGACACCAAGACACTCGACCCACTCCAGCCCCGCTACATCTCCACGGTGGACAGTGGCAACCTGGCCGGCCACCTTCTGGCCGTGTCGGAAGGCTGCACGCGCCAGCTGGTGCTCGCGGCGCGGCCGGAATACGCCGCGGGGATCCGCGACGCGGCCCTGCTCATCCAGGAGGCCGCGGACCGGTTGTCCGGACCTTCGGTCGAAGTGGTCTCGCCGCGCCATCTCGAAAGCGCGTTGGGCGAGCTGCTGGCGGCCCTGGAGGATGCGACAGGGACGGCATGGCCGGGTCGCCTCGCCGAGATCGAGGTGGCCGCCGAAACGGTGGCCGACATCGCCCGCACTCTGGCCGCCGATCCCGGCGCCGAAGAACTGGGCTACTG
>CAZGWX010000011.1:0-4512 GCA_964529515.1 uncultured Acidimicrobiaceae bacterium | reverse complement strand
GTCAGGTCCGATATCCGGCCATGCCAAAGCAAAAATTTGCATATTTCAGCAGCCGGAGTACAACGATGCGCTGACTAAAGAGAACGCCGAATGAACGTTGCCAACTGCCTGCTGGCCCAAAATCAGATGGAACTCCTGTTCGTATGGGACAAAGCCACTTTAGAGGCCAAGGCCATCATCGTCATCCTGATCATTTTCTCCATTTTCGCCTGGTCTGTCATGGCGGCGAAAGGGTTGCAAATGAGGAGGGCGAAGAGGATGAACGGAGCGATTCCAGCCAGCCGGAGAAAGAAGAACCTCCACGGAACACCCCCGACGACGACGGCGGTGGCAAGCATCAGGGCATAGGTCCCGAACGCCCACACTTGACGCGGAGGAGTCAGCGCGACCGAGACCACGAACAGGAGGGTTGCCGCCACCTTGACCTCGGGCGGCAGCGAGTGGATCCGACTGTGCTCGTGGACGTAGAGGGCGTGGACGTGTCCGGCGCCCACGGCCTCAGGCCGTCGCTCGGGGGGTTCGTTCCCTGAAGGCGCGCACAATGCCCCACGCCACGAGAAGTGTGATCAGTGTCCCGGCAATTCCCGCGATGGCCAGGCTCAGGGTCTCGTTCTCGATGCCACGCGTTGCGTAGTCGGCGAACAACGAGTCGGCCCAGCTGTGGTCACGACCCTGATCGCCAAAGCCCTCGGTCTCCGCCACCCATTCGAGGCCGTCCGGGTTGTTCACGGCGAACTGGCTCACGACGGTGGCAAACACCAATGTCACGAGCAGCCCGCCGATCAGGAAGGCGCGTGTGGGCACCTTGCCTCCGAGATCGGGCCCGAGCTCGACACCGGCCGCGCCGTGAACCAGGTCAGGACGCGACGCCAGCACCGCGCCCACCGCCAGCGAGCTGATCACGGCCTCGCCGATGCCGATGAGGACGTGCACGCCAACCATGGCGGCAAACACCTGGGGGAAGGGGATGGGAGCGGTGGCACCAAAGAGCCACTGAATGGAGAAGGCGATGGCGGACAGTACGACCGACGCCCATGACGCGAGGGCGGTCGCCCCGATGATGCCGCCACGACCTGCGGGAAGGATCTTCTTGAAGATGCCGTACAGCGCATATCCGGCGTAGGCCGGGATGACCGTCATGTTGAGGACGTTGTACCCGAGGGCCGTCAGCCCACCGTCAGCGAAGAAGAGGGCCTGCACCACCACCACGACTGTGACCACGAGGGCGCCGAGATGCGGGCCGAGGAGGATCGCGGCGAGTGCTCCGCCCATGAGGTGCCCGGTGGTGCCGGCAGCGACGGGGAAGTTGAACATCTGGGCAGCGAAGACGAACGCCGCCGTGATCCCGGCCAGCGGAACGATCTTCTCGCTCAGGTTTTGCTTGACCTGGCGGAGCGCCATGCTCACGGTTCCAGCGCTGATGACGCCGGTGGCCACGGCGGTGCCTGCGTTGAGAAAGCCATCAGGTGCGTGCAATGCGACCTCCTGAGGGCCACGGTAATCCCGATTGCGAACCACTTGCAATAAGGACCCGTATAGGTTGACGGTTGATGAATGGACATGACCAGCTCCGCACTGCCCTCGAGCGCAAGGGGCATCGACTGACTGCGCCGCGGCGCGCGGTCTGGGACGTCGTGTTGGAGGCCGGCAGCCATCTCACCGCCGACGAGATCGCCGCACGGGTCCGTGACATCGACCCCGAGGTGAACCTGTCCTCGGTGTACCGATCCCTTGGACTGTTCGCGGAGATCGGGCTGGTCCGGGTGTCCAGCCTCGACTCTGGAGGTGCGGCTCACTGGGAGCCTGCGCACCCCGACGAGGAGTTCCACCTTCGTTGCCGAAACTGCGGGAAGGTCGATCATCACACCGGAGACCTCGTTGGCCAGGTGCGCACCCACCTCGAAGGGGAGCACGGCTGGGTCACCGAACAAGTCGAGCTGCTGGTCACGGGTCTCTGCCCGGACTGCGCCTCGACCATCTGAGCTTTGGCCCCTGAGCGAATGCGAAGGGGGAAGGTTCCTCTCGGCCGACAAAGGAGGCCGAGAGGTAGGGGGCAGGAGGTCCCTCCAGCGACCACCTCTCGCGTGCAAGGCCTTCCGTATGGATCTACGGCCTCCTACCTCCCGCCTCGCTGACACTCGGCAGCAGGGACCTTCCTCCAGGCTGCACCTGGAGGACAAAGTTAGAAGCCGAGGGCGTCCCCGAGAAGCCGCCGGTGATACCTCGGGTCACCGAGCAGCAGTGCCGAGCTCTTGGCCCGCTTCAAGTAGAGATGCGCGTCGTCCTCCCAGGTGAAGCCGATCCCGCCATGGATCTGGATGTTCTCCCCTGCCGCCCAGACGTATGCCTCTGAGACGATCGATGCGGCCAGCGGGGCGGCGATGGCGAACTCGTCCCGGTCATCGGTGACCCGGACGGCGTGATACGCCACCGACTTGGCGTGCTCCACCTTGACCAGCATCTCGGCGCAGCGGTGCTTGACGGCCTGAAACGAGCCGATCGGCCTGCCAAACTGGTGCCTGGTCTTGGCGTAGTCGACGGACATTTCCAGGCACCGCTGGGCGCCACCGACCTGCTCGACTGCCAGATGCGACGAAGCCAGGGCCAGCGCCCGTTTCAGGCCGTCCCGGGCGTCACCGCCTCCGAGTGGCCGAGCCGCCTTCACACCGCGGAACGACACTGTGGCCTGTCTTCGGGTCGAGTCGAGGACCGACACCTGCCCCACAACGACACCATCTGAGTCGGCAGGGACGGCAAATACGCCCAATCCCTCTCCGGTCCGCGCCACGACCAGGAACAGATCGGCGAGATGGCCGTCGAGAACATGGTGCTTGGTGCCATCGAGCACCCAGCCGCCCTCTCCACCGGTAGCCGTGGTCTCCACCCGCTCTAGGTCCCAATCCCGGGGAGTCTCGTGGACTGCAACGCTGGCAATCGTGTCTCCGGCGGCGATGCCCGTGAGGAGCTCGGCCTTCTGGTCGGCGTCGGCCAGCTCGAGAATGGCTGGGACGGCCATGGCCACCGTGGCAAAGAACGGCCCTGGGGTGACCATCCGTCCCATCTCCTCGAAGAGGACCGAGAGCTCGACTGGGCCGTAGCCGGCGCCTCCGAAATCCTCAGGGATTGCGAGGCCAACCCAGCCGAGATCGGCGAGTCCCTTCCATGCGGCACGCTCGAAACCGTCGTCCGAGACCATCAGCCGCCTGACCTCGGCGATTCCGAGACGATCGGCGAGGTACTCCCGGGCCGTGTCCCGGAGAAGCGAGGTCTCCTCGGTCGGCGCATACGAGACCTCAGCCACGCGGCACCTCCTTCCAGGGCAGGTCCCGGTCGACACGCGGCTCACCGGGAAGCCCTAGAACGCGCTCACCCAGAATATTGAGCATGACCTCGGAGGTGCCGCCTTCGATGGAGTTGGCCCGGGTTCGCAGGAACCCCTGCTGTGCGGAACGACCCGCGAACTCCGACGGCCGCACGAACTCGTAGCCCTCGGGATAAAGCGTCCCCTCCAGGCCCATGAGTTCGAGGGTGAACGCCATCACGGCCTTGTTGTTGGACGCCCAGGCCAGCTTTCCCGTCGAGCCCTCCGGGCCGGGCACGCCGACCTCGGCCATCTCGTCGGCGCGGATGGCAGTGAGGCGTGCGGCCTCGACCTCGCCCCACAGCCCGACAAGCTCGTCACGGAGGATCGGGTCGCTCTTGTCCGTGGCCTCCCAGGCCGCCACGGCCTCGGCGATGCGTCCGGATCCCCGGGGCACGGTGTTGCCGCCGATTGCCACCCGCTCGTTCATCAGCGTCGTCAGCGCGACCCGCCAGCCGGCGCCGACCGCATCGATGCGCGAGGAGTCGGGAACCCGGGCTTCGTCGAAGAAGACCTCGTTGAACTCGGCCTCACCGGTGATCTGGTAGAGCGGCCGCACCTCGACTCCCGGTGCCTCCATGTCGACCACGAAGTAGGTCATGCCCTCGTGCTTGCGCGCGTCGGGATCGGTCCGGGTGACGAGCATCCCCCACTTCGCCAGGTGCGCCAAGGTGGTCCAGACCTTCTGGCCGGTGATGACCCACTCCTCTCCGTCGCGCACCGCCATGGTGGCAAGACCCGCCACGTCGGAGCCGGCGCCCGGTTCGGAGAACATCTGGCACCAGATCTCCTCGGTCGTGAACATCGGGCGCAGCCAGCGCCGGCGCTGCTCATCGGTTCCATGCGTCGCCAGCACGCCGGCCCCCATTCCGATACCCAGCACGTTTCGGGCCCGGTTCTCGATGCTCGCGCCGGCTTCGGTGAGGCGGTGGTTGATGGTCGTCTGGTGGCGGCGGGGCAGGCCCAAACCGCCAGCACCTTCGGGGTGCCACACCCACGCCAGGCCGAGGTCGTACTGGGCGCCCCAGAACTCGACGTCCGGAGTCTCCCCGGGCGGATGCGTTTCGAGGAGCTGGGTGATCAGGCCGTCAACCAGCGCGGAGCCGTCAGTCATGTGGCGACGTTATACGGCCCGTCACGCCACGGGCAGG
>CAZGWX010000010.1:0-8367 GCA_964529515.1 uncultured Acidimicrobiaceae bacterium | reverse complement strand
GCCGACCGTCGTGGCCGACGAATCCTCGCCACCGCGATCCAGCGCCTCGCCGGCGAAGTCGTCACCGAGACCACGGTGTCCGTGGTCCAGCTGCCCTCTGACGAGATGAAGGGCCGAATCATCGGCCGTGAGGGCCGCAACATCCGCCATCTGGAGTCGGTCACCGGCACCAACCTCATCGTCGACGACACCCCGGAAGCTGTGTCCGTGAGCTCGTTCGACCCGGTCCGCCGTGAGATCGCCCGTCTGACCCTGGAACGCCTGGTAGCCGACGGAAGAATCCATCCGGCTTCGATCGAGGAGGCCAACGAGAAGGCCAAGGCCGAAGTCGAGCAGAGCATCAGGGATGCGGGGGAGTGGGCCCTCGTCGAGGTCGGCATCTCCCGGATGCATCCCGAGCTGATCAATCTCATGGGTCGTCTCAAGTACCGGACGTCGTACGGCCAGAACGTGCTCAGTCACTTGGTGGAGACCGCACACATCGCTGCAATGCTGGCGTCCGAGCTCGGGATCGAGCCCGGCCCGGCCAAGCGAGCCGCCCTCCTCCACGACATCGGCAAGGCGGTGACCCACGAGGTCGAGGGTTCCCATGCCCTGATCGGGGCGGAGATCGCCCGGCGCTTCGAGGAGGACCCGGCCATCGTCCACGGGATCGAAGCGCATCACAACGAGGTCGAGCCCCGCACCGTGCTCGCCGTGGTCGTCCAGGCCGCCGACGCTGTGTCGGCAGCCCGGCCCGGCGCTCGGCGGGAGACGCTCGAGGGCTACGTAAAGCGGCTGGAGCGCCTCGAAGGCATCGCAATGGAGTTCCCGGGAGTCGAGGAGGTCTTCGCCCTTCAGGCTGGCCGCGAGGTCCGAGTTCTGGTCGACCCCGGCTCGGTCAGCGATCTGGAGGCGAGAGAGCTCTCCCGCCAGATTGCCCGCAAGCTCGAAGACGACCTCCAATACCCGGGCCAGATCCAGGTGATCGTGATCCGCGAGTTCCGCGCCACCGATTTCGCCCGGTAGTCATGACCTCCGTCCTGCTTCCAATTCCGGGCCGTCGGGAGAACCTGGTCCGCTCGCCGGGCCGATCCGGGAAAAGCTATTTCATCCGCACGTTCGGCTGTCAGATGAACGAGCACGACTCCGAGCGCATTGCCGGTCTCTTCGAACTGGACGGCATGGTCCGTGCGGCGGAGATCGGCTCGGCCGACGTGGTTTACATCAACACCTGCACCATCCGAGAGAACGCCGACAACCGCATGTACGGCAATCTCGGCCAGATCAAGGCCATCAAGGACCTCAGCCCGGACATGCTGCTGGTGGTCGGAGGCTGTGCGGCCCAGAAGGACCGGGACCTGGTCAGGCAGCGGGCGCCGTGGGTCGACGTGGTCATGGGGACCCACAATCTCGACCGAGTGCTCGACCTACTCGACCATGTCGAGCAATGGGGTCCGATCACCGAGGTGGTGGACGAGCTGCAGGCCATGCCGTCGTCGCTTCCCTCGCGTCGCGAGCTGGAGCACTCGGCCTGGGTGACCATCCAGGTGGGCTGCAACAACACTTGCACCTTCTGCATCGTCCCGTCCGTCCGCGGCGTCGAAGTCTCCCGTCGGCCCGGTGACATCGTCCGTGAAGTGCAGCGTCTTGCAGCCGATGGAGTGGTAGAAGTCACGCTGCTCGGCCAGAACGTCGACACCTACGGCCGCGATCTGGCGATCGACGGCCGCCGCCGGCCGATCTTTGGCGACCTGCTGCGCCGTGTCGGTGAGGTTGAAGGGATACGCCGGGTGCGCTTCACCAGCCCCCACCCCAACGACTTCAGGGAGGACGTGGCCATGGCCATGGCCGAGACCCCGGCGGTCTGCGAACAGTTGCACTTCCCGCTGCAGTCGGGTTCCGATCGCATCCTCGCCCGCATGCACCGTGGTTACAACCGCCGCAAGTACATGGAACGTCTTGCAATGGCCAGGGAGATCATCCCGGGTCTGGCGGTATCGACCGACGTCATCGTCGGGTTCCCGGGCGAGACGGACGAGGACTTCGAACTGACCATGGAGGTCGTCACCGAGGCGCGTTTCGACTCGGCTTTCATGTTCATCTTCTCCCCGCGTCCCGGCACTGCTGCGGCCGAAATGACCGATGACTTCGTTCCCGACGAGGTCATCCAGGAGCGTTTCTCCCGCCTCGCCGACACCCAGAACCGGATCTCGCTGGAGCGGAATCGGGCCACGGTGGGAGAGATCGCGGAGGTCCTGTCCGAGGGGTCCTCGAAACGGGCAGGGATGGCCACCACCCGGACCCGCAGCGGCAAGGTGGTTCACGTACCCGGCACCGTTCCCGCGGGGTCGTTTCTCGACGTTCGGATCGATGATGCCGCTCCGCACCATCTGGTGGGGAGTCCGGTCTGATCGTCGCCGTCCTGGGTCCGACGGCGTCCGGGAAGACCGATGTGGCCATTGAGGTCGCCCTCGCTCTGGGTGGCGAGGTCGTCTCGGTCGACTCGATGCAGGTCTATCGCGGCATGGACATCGGTACCGCCACGCCAACCCCGGAGGAGAGGAGGGGAGTGCGGCACCACATGATCGACCTGGTCGATCCTTCCGAGGAGTTCAGCGTCGCCCAGTTCGCCGTCCTGGGTCGCCCCATGCTCGAATCTTCGCCGGTGCCCCTGGTGATCGCCGGTGGATCCGGACTGCACTTCCGGGCCTTGGTCGACCCGATGACTTTCCCCCCGACGGACCCGGAGGTCCGGGACCGGCTCGAGGCCCTGACTGCCGACGAGGCCAAGGAGCGCCTGCTGGCTTCCGATCCGGACGCCGGTGCGCACGTCGATCTCGAAAACCACCGACGCATGATCCGGGCACTGGAGATCCTCGAGCTGACCGGTCAAACGCCTTCGGCCCGCGCTGGGGGCTCGGAGGCCGAGCAACTGCGGAGATATCTCCCACATCACCCTTTCACCGCATTCGGGATCGATCCGGGGGAGGCCCTCGATGATCGGATTGATCGGCGCCTACAGGAGATGCGGGAGGAGGGCTTGGTCGAAGAGGTCCGGGAGCTCTGGCCATGCATGGGTCGCACCGCTCGGAGCGCCGTCAACTACCGCCAGATCGGCGACTACCTCGAAGGCCGGATGCGCGAGGAGGAGGCGTTCGCCGAGGCCGCCCGGGCGACGAGGAAGCTGGCGCGTCGGCAGCGGACCTGGTTCCAACGCGATCCGAGAGTGCGGTGGATACCCTGGGAGCCCGGCGCGATGGCCGCCCGGATCCTGGAGGCGTTGTGAGGCTCGACTTCACCAAGATGCAAGGCCTGGGCAACGATTTCGTGGTCGTCGACGGCCCCGTTGAGCTGACACCGGCGGACATCGGCGCCCTCTGCGACCGGCGATTCGGCATCGGTGCCGACGGAGTACTGGTTGTAAGTCCCGGGCCGCCCGTGGTGATGGACTACCGGAACGCGGACGGGAGCGCTGCCGAGATGTGTGGCAACGGCCTCCGGTGTGTCGCCCGCTACGCCGTCGACCGAGGCTGGGCCGAGGAAGGCGAGTTCTTCATCGAGACCCCGATCGGGCCGCGCCGTGCGCGAGTCGGCGCAGATGGTGTAGAGGTGGAGTTGGGACCGGCCCGGATCACCGGCGAGACTACCGGCTCCGGACACGCTCTGGTGCTCGTCGACGTCGGCAATCCGCATGCCGTGGCGTTCGTAGACGATCCCTCATCGGTCGACCTCGCCGCAGCCGGACCCGCCATCCAGAGCGATTTCCCCGAAGGCATCAACGTCGAGTTCGCTAGGTTCACCGACCGCGGCGTCGACATGCGGGTCTGGGAGCGCGGTGTCGGGGAGACCCTGGCCTGCGGCACCGGTATGGCTGCCGCCGTGGTGGCCTCAGGCGCATCCGAAGGCGAGCCAGTCGAGGTGCGGGTCCCGGGCGGTGTGGCCACGGTGACCATCAGCGATGGCATGGCCTGGATCGCAGGCCCGGCCGACTATTCGTTCACGGGTAGCGTCGCAGGACGCTGACGACCTTGCCGATCAGCTCCACGCCCTCGGTGAACACCATCGGCGGGTAAGCCGGGTTCTCCGACTCGAGGATGACCTTGCCATCCTGGCGGCGCAGGCGCTTGACCGTTGCCTCCTCACCGTCGACCAGCGCGGCGACGATCTCACCATCGCGTGCTTCGGGCTGCTTGTTGACAGCCACCAGGTCTCCCTCGTGGATACCGGCATTGATCATCGAGTCGCCCTTGACCTCGAGCAGGAACACCGGGCCCTCGCCGACGAGATCGACAGGGAGGGTCAGGACCTCCTCGACGTGCTCTGCGGCCAGGATTGGCGTGCCGGCTGCGATACGGCCCAGCACCGGAATGTCCCGAGTCTTCCGATCTTTGGGGCGGGTCGTGGCACTCGGAGAGCCAACCACCATGATGGCCCGGGGCTTGGACGGGTCACGCTTGATGAATCCACCATCGACCAGCGAGTTGAGGTGGGAGTGGACCGTGGAGGGGGAGCTGAGCCCGACTGCCTCGCCGATCTCCCGGACCGACGGCGGATAGCCGCGCTCGGCGACCATCTCACGGATGTAGTCGAGGACCTGTCGTTGTCTCGCCGTCAGTTCCATTTCCTTCTCCATTCCTGACTCCTCGGTCGAACTCATGTACGAGTCTAGGGAGTCGACCTCCGGACTCCAAACATTTGTTCGATATTTCGCTTGACACGGAACAGGTGTTCGATAGAGTGTCGAACAAGCGTTCGCTAGACGCTTCGAGCCCAGCGGGCCCGATCGGGAGGAAGGAGAAACGATGACACGAGATGCCAAGGCGAGAATCAACCAGCTGTCCGTCCGGCTGTCGATGCTCCTCGTGGCCGTCGCCGTCGCCTTCCTCCTGGTCGGAGGGGCGGGAGCCGATGCAGGAACGCCGCCGGTGCCACCTCACGAGTATGTTGTGAAGAGCGGCGACACGCTTTGGGCCGTTGCCGCCCAGCACACCGCACCGGGAGGCGACGTCCGGGTGGTCATCGGTCGCATCAAGGACGCCACCGGCCTCGCCAACAGCTCACTGCGGCCGGGCCAGGTCCTCCTCATCCCTCAGGCATAGGCCGCCAGTTACCCTGGGGCGATGCTCTGCCCCGCATGCGACGCATCCGAGACGCGCGTCATCGACAGCCGACCCGTCGAAGCCGGGCGCGCCATCCGCCGCCGGCGTGAATGCGAGGTGTGCGGTCATCGGTTCACCAGCTATGAACGGCTCGAGCCTCGAATGGCGGTGCTGAAGCGCAGCGGTGTCACCGAGCCGTTCTCAACCGCCAAGCTGGCCTCGGGGATATCCGCCGCGCTGGCCGACCGGCCCGTGTCAGGCTCCGACGTCGAAGCCGTGGTTGCCGAGGTCGAGGAGGCGGTCCGGGCCGGCGGAGCCCATCAGGTCAGTTCCGAGACGATCGGCCATGAGGTGCTCGAGCGTCTCAAGGTCCTGGACGAGGTCGCCTATCTGCGCTTCGCCTCGGTCTATCAGGAGTTCCAGGACGCCACCGACTTCGAGCGGGCGATGGCCGAGCTCGAGTCAGCCGAGTAGTTCGATCAATTCGGCGAACGCGGCTTGGGCGTCGGCGATGGCCGTGTCCACTTGGGATTTGGTGGCGGTCAGGGCCTCCATCAGCGCAGTCTCGATGTCTTCCAGGTCACGCGTGATGCGGTCGACCGCTCCCGAGGCTGTCGCCTCGTCCCCCTCGGCCAGCGCATCGAGATAGAGGCTCTGATAGCCGGTGAGGTTGGCTGACAGTGCCGCCATGGCCTCCGAGACCTCCCGGAACGTGGCCTCGGGGAGCGTCTCACGAACCGACTCGTAGCGAGCCTGCCAGTTGGCGAACCCGGCCGCGGCATCCTCGAGGCTGACAGCACTCGGATCGGTGAGCAGCTCCGGGGGAGTCAGGGCCGGGATCACAGCGGAGCGCACCGCCACGGCGTCGCCGAAGCGGCTCACGGCTTCCGCCACCGAACCGCTGACCGAGATGATCCGCGTGCGGACATCCGAGTCGGTATCGGTCAAGGTGGCAGCCGCGTCGAAGACGCCTCGGACACCGGAATCGACCGCGAGGGTTGCGGAGCTGGCGCGGGCGCCGTCGAGAGTTGCGGCGTCGAGGGTGGTGTTGGCCTCGCTCAGCTCGACAAGGCCCGGCTGGATGTCCTCCAGGGCCGCCACGACCGACTCGCGGGAGCGGGCCTGTTCGATCGCCGGCCGCTGGTACACCCAGATGGCGGCGGCGCCAATGAGCAGCAGCAACAGCCCGATCGAGGCCACCATGCCCCAGCGGATCTTGCGGCCGGTGAAAGCGGCGCTCAGGTCAGAGGGAAGCCAGGAGAAAAGCGGGTCTTCCGGCTCTGGTGCCGGGGCCACAACGACCGTCTCCGCGGTCTCCACCCAGGTGAGCCGGGAGTCGTATGTAGTGGCTGGCGTTTCGGCAAAGCCGAGCACCTCCATATAGGAGTAGCGCGGAACTCGGCGTTTTGTCGCACTCATTTCGGGACTCGCTTACAGTCGCGGCCCCACCCTCCATGGAAGTTAAGTACAAGCGCCTCAGTTCACAAGTAGTTCTTCCTGCCCCTGCGCGGGAGGGTGATGCCGCCATCGACCTGCAGACGACGGTCTGGTTCCGGCTGGAGCCGGGCCAACGCGATACCGTGCCCACCGGACTGGCCGTGGCGATCCCCACGGGGTTCGCCGGACTCGTCATACCGCGGAGCGGTCATGCAATTCGCTCCGGGCTTGGCGTGGTCAATGGTCCGGGGCTCATCGACTCCGGTTACCGGGGCGAAATCAAGGTGATCCTCGTCAATCACGGGTCGGAAGCGGTCTCGTTCGATGCCGGCGAGCGGATCGCTCAATTGATGATCGTGCCTGTCCCAGCGGTGCAATGGGTCGAGGCGACCGAGTTGGACGATACGGACCGGGGGAGTGGCGGCTTCGGCTCGACCGGAAGCTGATTTAGCGGGTCCGATCGTCGGGAGAGCGCCCGACGGAGGCTACCTCACGGGGTGAAGATCTCGGCGGCCGATGACGAAGGGTAAATGACCTTCGGATCGAGGATGTTCCCCTTGTAATGACCGAAGATCAGCACCCTTCCGTCGTCGAGCGTGACCGCGGTGGCGGCCTGACGCTCCTGCGTCATGGGTGCATCGAGTAGTTTCGACTCGCCCGTCATCGGATCGAAGACCTCCGCGGTGGCTCCGGCGCCACCCAAGATGACGACGCGGCCGTCGTGGAGCGCCGCGGCCGCGATCCAGAATCGGGAGATCTCGAGCTTCGCAGTCGTGAGTGTGTCTGTGGCAGGATCGAATAGCCCGACTTTGCTCTCGCCGACAATGGCAACGCGACCGTCCGTGAACTTCACAGCCGCTTCTGGTCTCCCCAACGACCAAGGCGAGATCCGGGTGAAGATCCCGGTCGTCGCATCGAAGGTCTCTGCGACGCTTCCGGCGACCAAAATCCTGCCGTCGTCCAGGGTGGCCGCAACGACGTCGCCCCGCGCGGCGGACCTTGCCGTGATCTGGCGGTAGCGCCCGGTCGCCGGATCGAAGACTTGTGCCCAGCCGTCATGATCGATCAGGAACACTTCACCGCTCTCCATGAGGGAAGCTGATTGAACAAACTGTTCAGGGCTTTCCTGCTCGTCGAACGAGCCAGTCGCTGGATCGTAGATCTCGGCACCAATTTGATAAGCCGCGCTCAGTAACAGCACTCTTCCGTCTGGCAGGAGGACAGCGGTTCCTTGGTTGTACCTATATCGGGCCGAACCCTCCACGGTGAACTCCCCTGTGGTGGGGTCGTAGATCTCGGCCTTCTGATCGACGACGAGGACGCGGCCGTCTTGAAGCAGGACTGCCGGACACCAGGAGCATTCCTGATGGAGCGATCCGGTAGCCGAGAAGTGAGCGCCGGGTTGTGGGTCTTCCGCTGGGTCTTGGGCTCGGGGAAGGAAGATCAGGTTCAAAACTGTCACGAGGAGCACCACAGCCGCGATCGCCACGGCCAGTGCGGTGGTCTGACGACGCTTCGGCGGGGCGTCGAAGTCGAGTGGTCGAAGCGTCAGATCCGAGACCGCAGCGTGAGTCCTCTGGACGTGCTGTTCGATCAGATCGTCAAGACGGTTCATTCGGTCACCCCCAATTGCGCAGCGAGGGCCCGGCGGCCCCTGGTGAGGTGGATTCGCACCGTTGAAGTGGCGCAGCCGAGAGTCACGGCGACCTCCTCTGTCGACTGATCGTCGAGGTAGTAGAGGGCGATGACCTGAGCCTGCCGACGGGGAAGCTCGCGTACCTGGCGCCAGAAGTCGTTGGAGTCGGCCGGAAGTTCGACGATGCCTTGATCAGGCTGATACATCAGTTTC
>CAZGWX010000009.1:0-5344 GCA_964529515.1 uncultured Acidimicrobiaceae bacterium | reverse complement strand
CAGCGGTAGTTGACGTACGGCATGCCGGCGCGCGTGGCGGCGTTGGCGACAGCGCCCTGGGCTTGCTTCTTGGTGCCGACGAACAGGATCGTCCCCCCGTTGGCGGCGGTGTCCCTGGCGAACTTGGCCGCGTCGGCGATCTGTGTCACGGTCTGACGGAGGTCGAGGATGTGGATGCCGTTGCGCTCGCCGTAGATGAACGGCCGCATCCGGGGATTCCAGCGCCTGGTCTGGTGCCCGAAATGGACGCCAGCCTCCAGGAGCTGCTTCATGGTGACTTCAGCCACGGTGGTTCCTTTCTGGTTTTGCTTCCGCCCACCGGGCCGTTGCGGCCCCACACCCGTTTCCGGGGCTCCCTCAGTGCGAGACGTGCTCGACCAGCGAGGGGCTGTGGACGTGATTGATGGGCGTGATTGTACGGCCGCGGCTGGCTGTTCGGTAATCGGTGGGTCTGGCAGACTCGCCTTCATGGCATCGCTCACCGAGATGCTGGTCGCGACCGGGATGGCCCACGGGGCCACCGCGGTCGGCGCGTGCGACGCCTCGGTCTTCGGCCCCGACCGGGACGCTATGGCCGTCCAGGTGGCTTCGGGTCGGTCGGGACGGCTGCACTTCACCTACACCGACCCCACGGTGGCAACCGACGTGACCCGCACGTTCCCGTGGGCGCGTTCTCTGGTGGTCGTGGCCGTGGACTATCTGAGCTCGTCCCTGGGCCCGGCGCCGACGGGAGCCGTCGTGGCCCGGTTCGCCACCTCTGTCCACTACCGGCTCCTCGACACGCCGCTCGAGGCGATCAGCTCGGTCTTGACCGATTCCGGCCATCGCGTCGAGCGGTTGGTCGACGACAACCGCCTCCTCGACCGGGCCGCCGCGGTGCGAAGCGGGATCGGATGGCGCGGCAAGAGCACGATGGTCCTCGGCCCCGGCCGCGGACCCTGGACGCTGCTCGGGTCCATCGTGACCGACGCAGCCCTCGAACCATCCCGACCCATGGCGCGCGACTGCGGCACCTGCACCGCCTGCCTCCCGGCCTGCCCCACGAGCGCCCTCGACGGCGAGAGCCTGGACGCCCGGCGCTGCCTCGCCGCCTGGCTGCAGACCCCGGGAACGCTCCCTCACTGGATCCGTGCGGTCATCGGCCGCCGAATCTACGGATGCGACGACTGTCTCACCTCGTGCCCGCCGGGCGGACCGGCATTGCGCTCCCGTGGCCAAGACGTGTTGGAGTTGCCTTTCGAGGGGCTGCTCGCCCTGTCCGACGACGACCTGCTGAACCGCTTCTCATGGTGGTACGTCCCGGGCCGGGAGGCCCGGCACCTCCGGCGCAACATCCTCGTCGCAGCGGGTAACAGCCGGGAGCCTGGCGCCCTTCCGGGCATCGTCGCCCACCTCGACCACCCGTCGGCCCTGGTCCGTGGCCATGCGGCGTGGGCGCTGGCCCGTTCCCTGTCCACGGGTGCGGTGACCAAGCTCGAGGAGCGAGTGCGGGTCGAGACCATGCCCCAGGTCAAGGAGGAGGCGCTGCTGGCGTTGCTTATGGCCGAAGAGCCCGAGCGGTATCAGGAGTGGCTTGCCCAGGATGAGGCGGCCATTATGGCCCAATACCCTGACACCATGGCCTCGAAGAAGGAGCCGGTCACTCCGGCGCTGCGAGCGATTCGCGCCGCAGGCATCGAGTACACCACCCACCTGTTCGACTACGACAGGCATCCCGGGGCTGCTGGGGCAGCCGAAGCGCTTGGTGTCGACCTCCACGAGACGGTGAAGACGATCGTGTTCGAGACTTCGGAGGGCGATGGCGTCATGGTGCTCATGAACGGCGACCACGAGGTGTCGGCCAAGGCGCTGGCCCGCCATCTGGGGGTCAAGTCGGTCAAACCTGCATCCGCCGATCGCGCCCGCCGTTGGACCGGATACGAATTCGGCGGCACCTCACCGTTCGGAACCCGCGAGACGATCGACGTCTGGTGCCACAAAGACATCGTCGAAATGGGGACCATCTACATCAACGCCGGGAGCCGCGGATTCCTGGTTGGAATGCCGGCGTCCGAGTTGATCCGGGTCCTGCAGCCGGAAATGGCTCCGTTGGCGGTCGAAAAGTAGGGATCTGGCGCCGACCCGGATATGCCGGACTCCCCCACTCCGCTACCGCTCCGCGGGGGAGAAATCCACAGAACTCAACCCCTCCCCATGAATGGGGAGACATCCTGGTGGCTTACTGCAGTCTGTTGCGGAGCGACATCATCGTCTTGGCGTGGATCTGGCAGACGCGTGACTCGGTGACCCCGAGGACGGCGCCGATCTCGGCCAGGGTCATCCCCTCGTAGTAGTAGAGGGTGACCACGAGGCGGTCTCGGTTGGGGAGGCGCCCGATGGCGTCGACCAGGTGACGCCGGGTCTCCTCGGCCTGGAAGGCCTGTTCCGGAGAGATTCCGCTCGGATCGGCAAGCATCTCCCCCATCGACGTGTGGGAGTCGCCGGAGACGAACTCGTCGAGTGCGGCGATGCCCGAGCGGCCGATCTCCGCGAGCGCATCCCGTAGATCGCCCAGGTTCATGTCGACGTGGGTGGCGATCTCCTCTTCGGTGGGTGTCCGCTGGAGCCTGTGCTCCAACTCGGTGATGCCGGTCTCGATGAGACGGGCTCGGGACCGCACCGAGCGGGGAACCCAGTCGAGGGCCCGGAGCTCGTCGAGGATGGCGCCCCGAATCCGGTTGATGGCATAGGTCTCGAACTTGAAACCCCGGTCGGGCTCGAAGCGGTCGATGGCGTCGATGAGGCCGAAGAGCCCGTAGCTGGCCAGGTCTCCTTGATCGACCGAACGGGGCAGGCCGGCTCCCACACGACCGGCCACGTACTTCACGAGTGGCGAGTAGTGGAGAATGAGGCGCTCCCGGACGCTGGGATCCCCGTCTTCCTTGAAACGCACCCACAGAGCCTCGATTTGGGTCTGTTCAGGCTCGCGGATGGCTTCGCTCATAGGTTTCCTTCAAATGGCGCCGACTGACGGCAGTGTATATCTGGGTAGTGGCGAGGTCCGAGTGACCCAACAGGTCCTGGACGGTACGCAGATCGGCTCCGCCTTCTAGGAGATGCGTGGCGAACGAGTGTCTCAGGGCATGGGGGAATGTCGCCAGGTGGCGTTCGACGACCCGCCGCGCCCCTCGCGGGTCCATGGGTCGGCCCCTGTCACCCACCCAAAGCGCCGTTCCGGCGTCGGCAACGGCGAGCTGGGATCGGCCGGACATGACGTACGCAGCGAGGGCGGCACGGGCCGGGGCCCCGAGCGGCACCACACGTTTCTTTCCGCCCTTACCTGTGACGGTGATGGTGTCCGATCCGACGTCGGCAATGGTGAGAGACATCAGCTCCGACACCCGCATCCCCGACGCGTAGAGGGTTTCCAACAGAGCCCGGTCCCGCAGCCCCGACGGCTCCGAGGTGTCGATCGAGTCGAGAGCGGCGGCGAGGGCACGCGCCGGCACGGCATGAGGTAGGGGGCGGTCCAGCTTGGGCCGCTTGACACCATCGAATGGATTGGTGTCCCACGACCCCCGCCTCACTCCCTCGGCGTAAAACGCCCGCACCGCCGAGGCCTTCCGACTCAGCGAGCGCCGGGAGTAGCCCCTAGTGTCGAGAAAGGCGAGGTACCGCCGGGCGAGGGTCCGCTCCACCCCGCTGACAGCCGCGACGCCGCTGCGGCCGCAGTAGTCGAAGAACTGGGCTAGGTCGCGGCGGTAGGCCGCCACGGTGTGGGGCGAAAGCCTTCGCTGCGACTCGAGTCGACCCAGGTATTCCGAGACCTGAGGCACAGCCCAGTCCGGGAGATCGGGGATGGTCACCCTGACGATCCTATTGGAGACAGCCCCTCTAGCCCGGGAGTGTGCGGTCTCTGCGGCCCCACCGGAGGCCCGAAACCATGACTGCGAAGGCGACGACGGCCCCGACCGCCAGCACCCGAGAGGAGAGGCCGCCAGCGGGTGCGGAGGAGTCGATGGCACTCACGACCAGCCACAACAGGGCGGTGCTGCCGGCGACCAATCCTGCACCGACAAGCCAGCTCAATGTTGCCGCGACCGTCGGAATCACGGAACGGCGCAGATCCATCGACCGCATGTTGAGTTCGACGCTGAACCAGAGGAGTAGAGCAAAGGCCAGCGAGCCGACGGCGTTGGAAGAGCCGCTTGCCAGGGTGGTCCCGTAGGCCCCGATCAGGGCGGCGGCACCGGCGAACATCGCCGCGGGTCGGCCCGCCGCACCTCCCCCCAGACAGACAGCGGCACCGATCAGTGCCGCCAGCCATACCAGCGGTGAAGACTCCCCCGCTCCTGTCACCACCACCGCACCGGCGGCGCATACCGCCGCGGCAATGAACGACACCATGGGATGGCTCATCGGGCCGCCCTCAGCACTGCGGAACGGAACACCCCGAGTGAGTCGATGACCATGTCCAGCGGTTCGGATCCGTCCCACTCGGCGACCGCGATGCCCCTCCGGCGGAGGTCGTTGCGGGTGGAGTCGCGCTCGAGCAGCCACAGCGAGCGGGCGACCGCCTGGCGGCCATTGATATGCGCCGGCACAAACGAGGACGGGCTTACCTCGACGACGGCCACGTCGAACCCCCGGGCACGCAACATCCGCAGCGCTTCGATCCCGCGCGGATCGACGAGTGGAGTGAGAGCGACCACGAGACATCGCCGGGGCAATGCCCGAGACGGGAGGACGTCGACGGTCTTGGCCGCACTGGAGGCGAAGAGTTCGGTCTCGATGAGAACGTCGATCAGCCGATACAGCTGGGCGGTCCCACCACCGGGCCTCAACCAACGGAGCAGACCACCCAGGTCGACCAGACCCAGCCGGTCGTTGACCGCGATGTGTCGGCGCGCCACGGCGGCCGCGACTTCGGCGGACCTACGCAGCGTGCTGTCGAACTGGTCGCCGACGGAGACGAACGAGTCGAGGAACAAGACGACCTCACCACTGCGTTCCGGCCGCCGCTGGTCGACCCACGGCTGGCTTCGGCGCGCGGTGATGCGCCAGTTGACGTCGCGCGCCCGGTCGCCGGGAGTGAACTCCCGAATGTCGGCGAACTCGATGCCGTCGCCGCGCTGACGGGACAGGTGGCCGCCGGTCACGGTGCGCAGGGCATGAGGTGACAACGTGTCCCGAATGGTCGCCTCCGTCGGGTAGACGCGCACCGGCTCGGTGGACACGACACGGGTCTCCGAACGCGTCCCCAGACGGTCGGTGGTGGTGACGCCGATCCGGAGGGGACCCAACGCACCCCACCGGTCGAACCGGACCTTCCAGTCGACTCGGTGGTTGCCCGGAGACACCGGGA
>CAZGWX010000008.1:0-2681 GCA_964529515.1 uncultured Acidimicrobiaceae bacterium | reverse complement strand
TGGCCTCTCGGGAGATGGCCCTCGGTCACCAGGAAAAGGAGTAACAAGATGTCAGAGATCGTCACCCTTGACGACACCAACTTCGATCAGGCCATTCGCGGCGACAAGCCGGTGCTGGTCGACTTCTGGGCCGAGTGGTGCGGGCCATGCAAGGTGATCGCCCCCGTCCTCGAAGAGATCGCCGGGGAGCAGGACTCGATCACCATCGCCAAGCTCAACGTAGACCACAACCCACAGACCATGGCCGGCACCGATGTGATGAGCATCCCGACACTCGTGCTGTATCAATACGGCGTGGAAAAGAAGCGCATCGTCGGCGCCGCTCCGAAGCACCGCCTCATGGCGGAACTCGCCGAGTTCGTATAACCCGGCCTGACGTTGTCTGTCTCCCACTTGTGGGGGAGTGGCCCGAAGGGCCGAGGGGGTGAGGTCCAAAGTCCAGTACGGCCGTTAGCGGACATAGGCGCGTCAGCTCGTACTTGACTTGAGAACCGACCCCCTCCCCGGCGTGGCCGGTACTCCCCCATGAATGGGGGAGAAGAGTCGTACGATTCCCTCCATGCGCCTCTTCTCGGTCGGTGACGAGGGTCCGGCCGTCCGCGACATCCAGGAGCGGCTCGATGCCCTCGGCTTCGACTCGACACCCGATCCCCGCGGCGCCTTCGGCCCGGCAACGGAAGGAGCCGTCGCCTCGTTCCAGAAAGCCAGGGGTTTGGAGCCCGACGGCGGCGTCGGTCCGGAGACATGGCGGGCGCTCTACGAGGCCGGATACCGCCTCGGCGACCGCCTCCTCATGCTGCGCCGCCCGATGATCAGGGGCGAAGACGTCGCCTTCCTCCAATCGCGCCTCTCCTCACTCGGCTTCGACTGCGGCAAGGTCGACGGGATCTTCGGACCGCGTACCGAGACCGCGGTCATGGAGTTCCAGCAGAACCGGAACCTGGCAGAAGATGGAAAAGTAGGGCCTGAAGTGGTCACGGAGCTCAGACTGGTGACCCGCGGTGTGATCGGAGCCGACCGCCAGCAGATCAGGGAAAGGGAGTTGCTCCGCTCACTGCCGGCCACCCTCGCCGGCACTCGGGTCTATCTCGATGCGGGATGCCGCAGCCCCGACGAGATGGATCAGGCATGGCGGGCGGTGTCCGCGGCAGCCGAGGCGATCCAGTCGGCCGGAGGCATACCGGTGATGTCCCGTGCCGAAGACGGCGCCCCACCCGAGCGAGTGCGCGCAGGCAGGGCCAACCGCCACGGGGCCGACGTCATCGTGTCGTTCCAGCTCTCACTGGACGACGGCGTGCACTTCTTCGCATCAGAACACAGCCGGTCTTCGGCGGGAGAAGAGCTGGCCATCGCCATCGCGTCGGCCATCGGCGGTGAGGTAGAAGGTCGCACCGCTCCGATATTGCGTGAAACCAGGGCGCCGGCGGCGCTAGTGGCGCGGTCCAAACTGGACGCGGCGCTCGGGCGCGCCGTCACCAGGGGCCTGGAGAGTTTCCTCCGGGCGGTGGCCACTAGGCCATGATGCGGTAGATCCGCTCCAGCTCCTCCACAGAGGCGAATCCGATCTCGAGTTTGCCCTTCTCGTTGCGGTAGCTGATCTTGACCCGAGCTCCCAGGTGCTCGGACAAGCGGCGCTCCAATTCGATGATCTGGACTGGCCGGATCTGGCGCACCGAGGTGGGCTTGTCCGGCGTCTCCATCTCCCGCCGTGCCTTCACGGCCTCTTCCATTTGACGGACACTCCAGCTCTCGGCGACCGCCCTGTCGGCCAGGTACTGCGCGTACCGGGCGTCATCCAACCCGATCAGGGCGCGGGCGTGACCTGCACTCAGCTTCCCGGAGTCGACCAGGGTCTGAATCGGGCCGGGCAGTTGAAGGAGGCGGATGGTGTTGGAGACCGCCGGGCGGGACTTGCCGACCCGAATCGCCACCTGTTCCTGTGACATTCCAAAATCTTCCATGAGCTGGCGGAATGCGTGGGCCTCCTCCAGGGGACTGAGATCCTGGCGCTGTAGATTCTCGACGAGGGCCTCGACCAGGTTGGACTCCGGGGAGAACCCGCGCACAACCGCAGGGATGGTGGCGAGACCAGCCTTCTTGGCGGCCCGCCACCGGCGCTCACCGGCGATGAGGACATATTCCCCCTCGTCGGGGCTCACCACCACCGGCTGCAGAACACCAACCGCGGCGATGGATGCGGCCAATTCCTCGATCGCCGTGTCGTCGAAACGGCGACGCGGCTGACTGGGGTTGGGCTTGACATGGTCCACACGGACCTGGATGAACTCCGTGGTGGCGGCGGGTGTCTCGTCGACAGGGATCAGGGCCTCGAGACCGCGTCCCAGGCCGCTCTTGCGTGCGGTCATGGTCACCTCCTACTTGTTGTCATGGCGTTCCAGAAACTCTCGACCGAGCTGACGATATGCGATGGCCCCCCGACTCATGGGATCGAAGGCCTCGATGGGCTCCCCATACGAGGGGGCCTCGGAGAGACGTACCGACCGAGGGATCACGGTGCGGTAAGCAGTGTCGCCAAAATAGTCCCGGACCTGCTGGGCGACGTCCTTGGAGAGCTTGGTACGACCGTCGTACATGGTGAGGACGACACCCCCCACCGTCAGCTCCGGGTTGAGGTTGGATGTGACCAACTGGATGTTGCGAAGGAGTTGGCTCAGCCCCTC
>CAZGWX010000007.1:0-9574 GCA_964529515.1 uncultured Acidimicrobiaceae bacterium | reverse complement strand
GGATCTGGCCGCCATCGAGACGATGGATTGCACCATGACCGTCCTGCACCACCACGCTGACCGCCCCGTAGAAGCACCCTGAGAAAGCGATATCGCCGGAGGGGCAAGGCTCGACCTCATCTCCGGGGTCGTTAGGCAGCTCCGTTGCTTCCCATGTCATCGCCACGGTCGCCGGCTCACCGGGAAGCGGCACCGACGGGAGGCTGATGCGGCCTTGCAGCATTTGTCGGGCGAGCGTGTCGAGGCCGGTGGCGAGATCGGGACGGAGCCGCACCACGGACGTCAGTGACGCGGAGTCGGTCATGACGAACCGCGCCTGCCGGTTGGCGGCGACGGCGCCTCGGATCTCAGAGACGGGCAGCGTCTCGACCACGCCGGACAGCTCTTCGAGCGCAGACCGCATATGCAGGGGTGAGATGACATCGGGGGTGTTGCGCACGATGAATCGCACGTCAGCCCCGACGCGATGATTGGCCTGGTCTTGCTGCGATCCGATCCAGCTCGACGAGAAGGAAGATGCGAACACCCCGAGCGCCACAGCAGTCATCAGCAGAAGCGCCGATCGGGCGTAACGACTTGGCCGCCGCGCAACCTGCCACAGGGCAAGGGCCGGGACCACGGGAACGCGGGACCCCACGATCCGTTCCGAAAGCCGTGCCAGCCGGGGGACAACTCTCATTGCCAGGATCACGCCGGCCGCGAGCCCGAGAACAGGCGCCACGACCAGGAGCGGGTCGACGCCGAATCGACCCCGGACTGTGGCGCTCACCTGCTGTCCGAGCTGGTCCAGCTGCCACACGGCGATCACCAGGAGGGCTACCAGAACGAGGTCGATGCCGAGTCTCTGGGTGGTGGAACGTCCGGACTGGCGCCGGGCCTTGCCCTCGGGATCGGGGTAGGCGCGTGCTGCCCGAAACGCAGGCCAGGTGAGCGTGAGCAGGGCCAGCAGTGCCGACGCCGCGGCGAGCGCGTATGCGGTCATGTTGGGTGCGGGATCGATGGTGAGGCCGATCGACGCCAGCGGACCGAAGCGGTTCAACGCTCTGATGAGCAGTGCGGCCAGGGGTGGTCCGATGAGCACCGCAGGCAGTACAAGTATCAGACCCTCGATCACCGCCGTGGACATCACCTGGGCTGGGCTCGCGCCCCTCGACCTGGCCAGGGCGGTCTCCGCGGTCCTGGTGTCGACCACCAGTCGGGCAGTGAGGACGAGGGCGTAGATCGCGAGCAGCGAGAGCTGGAGGATCACGGCGAGGATCGTCGAACTGGTCACCGTGAGCGACTGGGTGATCGTGCCCAGCCGATCCCGGAGGTTGGTGACGAGCGAGAACGTGACCGCCTCCGGGTTGGTGATCTCCGGAATGTCGTCGATTCGAGCATTCAGATCCGCCTCGAGGCGGGATATTCCGGCCGTGAACGACGCAAGGTCTGCGGTGTTGAGTGTCCGGAAGTCAGGGGTGACCCTCCAGGTGACGCGGATCCGAGAGGTGAAGAGGTCGTCGATCAGCGATCTCCTGCTGGCGATCAACGGCCCGAAGATCTGGTCGCCCCCGTTGACAACACTGCCGTCGGCGACCATCGGATCGGCGAACCACGCCGGCTCGGTGATGTCGTTGAAAGTGAATACGCCGACCACCGGCGCTTCCAGCACGGTGGCGAGGCTCCGAGGCGTGAGGGTCAACGTCTCGCCCACAGAGATGCCGAGTTCCTCGGCAACAGTCAACGGGATGGCCAGCTCGACGGGTCCGTCCGCGGCGGGCCAGCGCCCGTCGGTCAGCGTGGCCCTCTCCTCGATCCCGCTGATATGCCAGATCTCAACCAGGGCGGGCTCCGCGTCCCCGGTGGTCAGCTCGAGTATTGACGCCCGGCCGATCGTCGTGACCGGAGTGCTGGTGGGAGCGAACGCCGTCTCCACTTGTTCCCCGAGCATCGCGTCGACCCTCTCGAAGTCCTCGGCGAAGGGACGAGCCGCGATGGAGACGGCGGACTCACTCGATGGGGCGTTCTCCATCGCACGGTCGAACGCGCTGAAGGTGATGGCTTCGCCGTAGATCGGCCCCGCGCTGAGAAGGGTTCCGGCGAGCACAATCGTGGCGAAAGCGGCGGCCACGACCGTCCAGTCAGAAACCATCCGCCGGGTGGCAGCCCTGACCCCTACCAGGATGCGCGCCAGCATCATCGGGCTGTTGTGGGGAACATCGGCGCCGGAGAATACCGGTGTGCGCGATCGTGCCTGGATGCCTCGTCAACCCTGGTTGACGATGAGGTATCTGTCAACCTAGAATGACAACGATGGGCACCGATCAACGCACCGCCGTCGGGACCGACGACCCAGCCGAGGGTCTGGACGCGGTAAAGGCACTGCGAAAGCTGGCGGACGCGCTGGAGGAGAAGCATGTGGCCGCGGCGCGTCGAGCCGGCTGGACATGGCAGCAAATCGGCGACGCCCTCGGGGTGACCCGCCAGGCCGTCCACAAGAAGCACGGGAGGTAGTAGGTGTTCGAGAAGTTCGCAACTGAGGCCCGGGCCATCGTCATCCGGGCGTCCGAGGAGATCTGCGTCGCCCGCGGCGATCAGATGGTCGGCGCCGAGCACCTCCTGCTGGCGGCCGTCGAATCGTCCAGCCCGGTGGTGCAGGAGGTCGGCCTGGACGCGGGGCGTCTGGAAGAAGCGTGGAACCGTCTAGAGAGCGACGCCCTTGTGGCTGTCGGCGTGGAAGTCGGCGTCGCCCCGCCCTGGCGGGAGCGATGGCGCCGGCGCCGACACGTCCCCTTCTCGAGCTCGGCGAAGTCGGCTTTGAAGGGTGCGTTGCAGGAGGCCATCGAGCGAGGCGACAGACGGATTGAGGTCGAGCACATTCTGCTGGGTGTGACGCTCCTCCCTCCACAGGACCGCGCCATCCGGATCCTCGAGCGTGCGGGCACACCCTCCTCTGAGCTGCGGTCCGCCCTCCACGCCGCGCTGCGCAAGGTCTCCTGAATCCCGTGCTCGCGAGCACAGCGTCTCGCCAGACGCCACGCGGTGCTCGCGAGCAGGCTCGGGATGCTCAGGCGAAGCCCCCGAGGGGAATCACTTCCACGGCGGCGCCGTAGGGGCTGTCGAGCGAAGGCCAGGTCCCGGCGATGGCGAGAGCGTCCTCGAGGGTGTCGGCGGTGAGCACAATGACTCCGCCCAGCGCCTCTTTGGTCTCGCCGAACGGGCCGTCGTGGACGACCATCTGCTGGTCCGCGGCGATCCGCCCCCAGCGGCGTGGCCAGGCCAGGTGGTAACCGGCCCCGATCGAGGCGGCGTTGTCGCGGAACCAATGCTCATGCAGTTCGATGTTGGCGGCGATCTCCTCTGGTGTCGCCCGCTCGTAGGCCTCCGCTCCCGCCTCTGTGGCGTAGGTGAGCATCAGGAACTCCATCGTCTTCCTTTCTCTTGGTGCCCTACGACGTGCGCTGTTGATCGAATTCGACATTCCCTGTCGAATTTCTGACCGGCTGTTCGTCGTAACGTATCCAACCGAGGGAGCTCGAAGTGCAGTACATGCTTCTGATCTACGAGAACGAGGACGACTGGGAATCTCTGAGCGACGAGGCCCGCTCCGCATCGGTCAACAGCCACATCGCGTTTGCTCGGGAGCTCAGGGACCAAGGCCGGTTTCTGTATGGCGACGGCCTGCGCCCGACCAGCACCGCGACGACGGTCCGGAAGAGAGACGGCGAGGTCGTGTTGACCGACGGGCCCTTCGCCGAGACCAAGGAGCAGCTCGGTGGGTTCTACGTCATCGAGGCGAGAGACCTGGACCAGGCGATCGAAGACGCGGCCCGGATCTCGGCTCGTGACGGCGAAGTGGTCGAGATTCGCCCGATCATGGACTACTCATAGGTGGACGAACCCGGCGCGGCGCTGGAGGAGGTCTTCCGCCGGGAGCACGGGCTGGTGCTGGCGTCGCTCGTCCGCACCTTCGGTGACTTCGATCTGGCCGAGGAGGCCTTGGCCGATGCGGTCTCCGCTGCCGTGGAGTCATGGCCGGCGGCTGGCGTGCCTGACAGCCCCGCGGCCTGGCTCCTTACGGTGGCGAAGCGGAAGGGGGTCGACCGGCTGCGGCGTCAGAAGAGGCTCGCCGTGAAGCTCGAAGCCATGGGCGCCATCGCCATGGCTGACGAGGACGACGACGGAGGATTTCCCGACGAGCGGCTGCGACTCATGTTCGCCTGCTGTCATCCGGCCCTGAGCCCCGAGGCGAGAGTGGCGCTGACCCTCAAGTCGCTGGGAGGACTGACGACGGCCGAGATCGCCAGGGCGTTCCTCACCAGCGAGTCGACCATGTACCAGCGGATCACGAGGGCGAGGAACAAGATCCGGGTGGCGAGGATCCCGATCGAGCTTCCGTCTTCAGCCGACCTGCCACAGCGTCTCGATTCGGTGCTGGCGGTGATTTACCTCGTCTTCAACGAGGGGTACTCGGCGATGGAGGGCGAGGAGCTGGTGAGGGTCGACCTTTGCGCCGAAGCCGTCCGGCTCGCCGTGATGATGGCGACCCTGCTGCCCACCGAGCCGGAGACGCACGGTCTCGCTGCATTGTGCTTGCTCACCGACGCCCGTCGTCCAGCGCGGGTCGATGCCTCGGGGCGCCTGGCTCTGCTCGAGGAACAGGACCGCTCCCTGTGGGACCTCTCGAAGATCCAGCACGGCCTGGAGCACCTGGACGCCGCCCACTCGATCGGAGGGGGAGCGGCCTATGTCTTGCAGGCCGAGATCGCAGCAGCGCACGCCCGTGCACGTAGGTGGCAAGAGACCGATTGGGACCACATCGTCGGGTTGTACGAGCAGCTCTTCGATTTGAAGCGTTCCCCGGTGGTGGCGCTCAACCACGCGGCTGCAGTGGCCATGCGCGACGGTCCGGAGGCAGGGCTGGAGCTGATGGGGCAGGTGGCCGATCCGCTCGACGGCTACCAGCCCTTCCATGCGTCGCGCGCCGAGCTGCTGCTCCGGGCCGGCAGGATAGAGGAGGCGGCGGAGGGTTTCCGTCGAGCGCTCGCCTTCCCGGTCAACGACCTCGAACGGCGCCATCTCGAGTCCCGCCACCGGCTGGCGTCGACCTGAAGCCCGAGCTCGCGAGCACAGCGTCTCGCCAGACGCCGCGCGATGCTCGCGAGCAGAACCCAGGGGGTACAGCCTGCGGGTTGAGTCGGGCTGCGGCCTACATTCAGTGATGTGAGCACTTCGTCGCAATACGACGAGGCCGCCTTCGGGCCTAACGCCTCCCTGGTCGACGACATGTACCGCCGTTACCTGGCGGATCCCAACGACGTCCCCGAAGCGTGGCGGGAGTTCTTCGTCGACTACGAGCCCCACAGCCCCACACTGAGGAAGGCCCGCGAGCGCGAGCTGACTGCAGGCGAGGACAGCCCCCAGGAGCTCCCACCTCACGAGGAGATCATGCCCTCCGAGCCTGTGGCGTCGCAGCTGCGTGCCGGAGCGGGTGCGGTCGCCAAGCACATGATCACCAGCCTCGAGGTGCCCACCGCCACCTCGGTGCGGACCCTCCCGGCCAAGCTGTTGGAGGTCAACCGCGAGTTGATCAACGCCCACGTCGGACGTGGCTCGAAGCGGGGGAAGGTGAGCTTCTCGCACCTCATTGGATGGGCCTTCGTCCAGGCGCTTGCCGAGCTGCCTGACGTCAGGCTGATCTACTCCGAGATCGACGGGCAGCCGCACCGGGTCAGCGTGCCGCACGTCAATCTGGGGGTCGCGATCAGCGTCGAGGGTGGGCCAGACGCGGCCCGCCTGGTGGCGCCCAGCATCAAGGACGCCCAGGATCTCGATTTCTCCGACTTCTGGCTGGCTTACGAGGACCTGGTCGACCGGGCACGCCAGGGCCGCCTCACACTCGCCGACTTCGAGGGAACCACCCACAGCCTCACCAACCCGGGCGTAATCGGCACCAGCCATTCGATGCCGCGGCTCATGGTTGGCCAGGCCCTCATCGTGGGGGTCGGGGCCATCGCCTACCCAGCGGAGCGGCAGGGGTCCGACCCCCAATACTTGGCCATGGAGGGTGTCTCCAAGGTCTTGACTCTTTCCTCCACATACGACCATCGGGTGATCCAAGGCGCCGACTCGGGTCGTCTGCTCGCCCGCATGGCGCAGCTGCTCACAGGCGCCGACGGGTTCTACGACGAGATCTTCAGCTCGTTGGGCATGAGGCACACGCCGGCCCGATGGGCTCCCGACGACTGGACCGGTCCCGACGAGGAGAAATGGGCGGAGAAGCAGGTGGCGGTGTCCCGCCTCATCACCGCATATCGGACCCAGGGACACCTGATCGCCGACCTCGATCCTCTCCATCAGCGCCCGCCCACGCTGCACCCCGAGCTCGACCCAGCCTTCTACGGCCTCACCATTTGGGACCTCGACCGCCGCTTCTCGACCGGTGGGCTGGCCGGAAGCGAGGAGATGCCGCTGAAACGCATCCTGGCGCGCCTTCGCGCCAGTTACGGCGACACGCTGGGCGTCGAGTACATGCACATCTCCGATCCGGCGCAGAAGCGATGGATCCAACAGCATGTGGAGATCCCCGAGGTGGCATTGACCCGGGACGAGAAGCTCAGGGTCCTCCACAAGCTCAACCAGGCGGAGGCCTTCGAGGCCTTCCTCCACACCAAATACGTGGGCCACAAGCGGTTCGGGCTCGAGGGCGCTGAGTCGTTGGTCCCGTTGCTGGACGCGATAGCCGGTGAGGCCCAGACCGACGGGATCGGCCAGATGGTGATGGCGATGGCCCACCGCGGCCGGCTCAACGTGCTCGCCAACGTCGTGGGCAAGGGCTACGCCCAGGTCTTCCGTGAGTTCCAGGGCGACATGGAGCCGCGGGCCATGGGCGGTTCCGGCGACGTCAAGTACCACCTCGGTGCGGAAGGCACCTACCAGACCGCAGACGGGAAGATCGATGTCCACCTGGTCGCCAACCCCTCCCACCTGGAAGCCGTCGACCCGGTCCTCGAGGGTGTGGCCCGCGCCAAGCAAGAGCGCCTGGGACCCGAAGGCCACAAGAGGGTGATGCCGTTGTTGATCCACGGCGACGCCGCCTTCGCCGGCCAGGGGGTGGTGGTCGAGACCCTCCACCTCTCCCAGCTTCCCGGCTACCGCACCGGCGGCACGGTGCACGTGGTGGTCAACAACCAGGTCGGCTTCACCACGGCGACCATCGACGCCCGCTCCAGCATCTACGCCACCGACGTCGCCAAGGCGATCGACGCTCCAATCATCCACGTCAACGGTGACGATCCGGAGGCGGTGGTCAGCGCCGGTCGCTTGGCAGTCGCCTACCGCAACCAGTTCGACCGCGACATCGTCATCGACCTCGTCTGTTACCGCCGCCGCGGCCACAACGAAGGTGACGAGCCGTCATTCACCCAGCCGCTGATGTACAAGCTGATCGATGCCCACCCGCCGGTCCGCAAGCTCTACCTGGCACACTTGGTCGACGCCGGCGACATCTCCGTCGAGGAGGGGGAAGCGGCCCTCTCTGAGTTCCAGGAGATCCTCAGGGAGGCGTTCGCCGAGACCCAGCAGCCCTCAAGGGCGCCCGGGCCGGCCGACACTCCGCCCGTCGCTGCGGCCGAACCGGAGACGAAGGTGGGCCGCCAACGCCTGGAGCGGGTAATCGCCCATATCACGGCCCCGCCGGAGAACTTCGTCGTCCACCCCAAACTCACCAAGCTCCTCGACTACCGCCGCACCGCACTGGGAGAGGGTGTCGACTGGGCAACCGCCGAGGCGCTGGCGTTCGGGACTCTCGCCGAGGAGGGCGTGGATGTCCGCCTCGCCGGTGAGGACTCGACGCGGGGGACGTTCTCTCACCGTCATGCCACCATGGTCGATTACGAGACCGGAGCCGAGTGGACACCGTTGGCCGAGTACACGGGCGATGATTTCGGCCGGGTGACGGTCGTCGACTCGCTCCTCTCCGAGTTCGCCGCGGTCGGCTTCGAGTACGGCTACTCGATCGAGGCCTCGTCGAGCCTGGTCATCTGGGAGGCGCAGTTCGGAGACTTCGTCAACGGCGCCCAGGTGATCATCGACCAGTTCATCGCTTCCGGCAACGCCCGCTGGGGCCAACCTTCGGGGCTGGTGCTCTTGTTGCCCCATGGGCATGACGGCCAGGGCCCGGATCACTCATCGGGTCGTTTGGAGCGCTTCCTGCAGCTGTGCGCCGATGAAAACATGCGGGTGACGGTTCCTTCGACGACCGGTCAGTACTTCCATCTGCTGCGCCGCCAGGCCCTGCACCCGACCAAGCGACCGCTCGTGATCTTCACGCCGAAGACGCCGCTGCGGACGAGAGCCTCCTTCTCCAGCGTCGATGTGTTCACCGACGGCCGGTTCGAGCCGGTGCTCCCCGACCCCGATCTGGCCTCTGGGGCACGACGGGTCGTGTTCTGCTCGGGGAAGGTCCACCACGACCTCGTCGACCGGCGGGCCGAGCTCGGGATGGAGGACGTGGCCGTGATCCGGGTGGCGCAGCTCTACCCCCTGGCGACCGACCGGATCGGCCAAGTGGCTGCCGCCCACCCGAACGCCGAGTTCGTCTGGTGTCAGGAGGAGCCGGAGAACCAGGGTGCCTACCGGATCATCGGTCCCGAGCTGGCCAAGATCCTGGGTTCCGTGCCCGAGTACGCCGGACGGAAGGCCTCGGCTTCGACGGCAACAGGTCTTACCAAGGTGCACGAGGCCGAGCAGGCCGAACTCGTCGACGCCGCACTGGGGGTCTGACTGATGACAGCGGAAAAGGACTTGGTCACGGTCCCTGTCAGCGACCGACGGTGGCTGGCTGACCTGATAGTGGGTGCGGTGAGGGCCGAGGGCATCGAGGCCGAGCTTCTGTCATCGGACGTCTCGGGGTGGATTCCCGAGGTGGCGCGTCTCCAACCCCACCGGATCTTGGTCCACAACGACGACAAGGCACGGGTGGAACAGATCATCGAGGAGTTCCACTCGCCGGTGGACTGATACGGCGAGTCATTTCGGGGTTCCGCCCTCTCTTGAGAGCGACCCAGAAGCATGCCGCATACTCTTCGCATGATGCAGGCTGACCTGACCCTTGCCCGGATCCACGCCGCCTTCGATATGACGTCCGACCTGGTGAACGCGGTCGAGGAGGCTGATCTGAACCGGACCCTGGCTCAGCCGTCTAACACGATGTGGGACCAGATCTGGTGCGTCGTGGGTGCTCGTGAGAGCCACGTCCGGGCGATTGAAGCTCGGGAGTGGGTGGGGTTCTCCTGTTCTCTCACAGCGGCCGATCGGGGCTCAAAAGGGCCTCTTCAGGAAGCCCTCGAAACCTCACAACGCGCCGTGCTCGAAGCGTTGTCGGTTGCGATGGACGAGAAGAACGCTCTCGACCTTCTCCTTCACGAGACCCAGCACCACGGGCAACTGATCCGCTTCATGTACGGGCTCCAACTGGACTTCCCGGAGAGTTGGCGTCGCCGCTGGAACGTGTGACGACCCGCAGCTGTCAGATGCGATTCATGCCGACAGTTGCTTCCAGGGGTGGTTCTCGGTCAGATGGGCAAATAGGAAC
>CAZGWX010000006.1:0-2773 GCA_964529515.1 uncultured Acidimicrobiaceae bacterium | reverse complement strand
CGGCCCGCTTCGACAAGACGACGAGCGGTATCGAGGTTCTCTTGCGCCGTCGCCTCGATCGATGTCAACGTGTCCTCGGATCTGCCGACGGACCGTTTGCCTGCCCGGGCAAGCAGCACGATGGACGTGAAGCCCTGGGCGAGTGTGTCGTGGATCTCCCCAGCCATCCGGGTGCGCTCCTCGAGGACACCACGTGAACGCTCTGACGTCGCGAGGTCGTCTTGTGCCGACTCGAGCTGTCGGATGAGTTCGGCCTGTCTGGCCGTCAGCCTGCCGATGCGATCGATGGCGTAGGCGATCGTCGAGGACCCGACGAAGACGAGGACGGGAATCACAAGTGTCCAGGTGGGTCCGCCGAGCGACGCGAGGAGCCAGATCGCAGAGACGATGCCTGCCAGCGTCATGCCGACCTGGAGACGGTTCGAGTCGACGATGAAGCACAGCCCGTACAACGCGAAGCTGAGAAGCGTCCAGCGGTCGTCTGCGACCGCCAGGAAGAACCAACCACCGATCGCGATCGAGATCCCCGTCAACCTCGCTGCGAGCAATCGGCCCGACCAGGCGAGCACCAGCCCGGCGAGCACCAGCCACGGGAGGATCGCGTGGCCGATGTTCACAGCAGAATCGAGCGTCGGCCGGTAGGCCAGAGCCATTGACGCCACGAAGGCAAAACCGATCAGACTCGCCCAGATCCCGTCCCTCGGTGCGTCGGGGACGATGCCGGTGGAGTCGGTATCGGTGGATGGATGGATTGATTGGCTCACGAGAGGTCCCGGCGGGAGCTTACGCCTCGACCGAGGTCCGATCCCCGGGCAGCCAGCGGGCGAGCATCCCGATCACGGGAACGGCCACGACCAGATGGAAGAGATTCAACCAGATCGCGGTGCCGATCGACTCAGCTGCCGCGAGCGGGACCACGGCGTATCCCGCCAGGGCGATAAGGGTCGCGGCGAGAAACGTCAGCCGGGGCCTACGACTGAAGCGCCCGATGGCAACGGCGAGGGCCGCTCCGACCGTGGCGCCGAAGATCGTGAATCCGGTGAAGTTGTCGAGCGTGACCTCGCCAACGCCCGCGACGACCAACGGGTCGGCGAGCTCTTGCGCAACCAGGTACGCCGAGACGACCAAGAGGAGGGCAATGCCGGTTCCGGCTGCCCAGAGCTTGGCGAGGCGCGTGAGGGGGAGACTGGTCTTGGTGACCTGGTCGGCTTGTCGTGTGTCTACTGCGGTCACGATGTGGATCCTTTCAATCCGGGTCGTTCACATCGTTCGTCACCGGACCAGCATCCACACCAACCGACCGGTGGCTTCTCGTGGCCACCGAAACCTCGGCACGTGACCGAAGGGCGTACTCGTAGCGGTCGAGGCGGAAGCGCACATAGAAGATCACCAGGAAGATGACGATGCCCATCACCGGCCATGCCATCAGTGTCCGTGTGACGACGAACTCGGATGCGTTGGAGATGGTGAGATGCCACGCCTCCCATGTCGTGACCCCGAGTTCGGCGAGCGCCACCACCGCGGTGGCCTGCGCAGAGACTCTCCGGTAGACAGGATGGTCGGGCGACAGATGCCGGTACGGCGTCACGAGCGGAATCGCGTAGGAAGCCGCTGGCCGCTTCGTGAAGGCGGTGGCCCCGACAGCGACCGCGACGAGGGCGCTGAGGGCGATCCCAGCCCCGAAGTAGACCACCGGTGATTCGGTGACGACTCCCGCAATGGCTTTCACCACCACGAAGCCGAGGGAGATCGGCAGCAGGATTCCGATACCGGCGCCGCCCCTCCTTCGGAGGACGAGGAGGACCACCGTTGTGATGCTGGCGGCGATCATGCCGGCGGCGAGACCGAGCCAGCCGTCGAACACGAGGAATACTCCAGTGGGGAGCATGGACCTCAGTGTGGACGTGAGGCTCGGACGAGTCACCTGTGACGCCAGGTGATCAGATGCTGCGGTTGATCTCACGTTGGATCCTCTCCTCCGTGATGGGCAGCTGCCAGCCGAACAGGTGCGACGCATGGGCGGCGAGGCCGATTCCCCCACCGAGCAGCGGCCACACGGGCCAGAAGTCGGGAGCATCCGACCGGGCCCACTCGGCTACGAAGTACGTTGCCAGCGCCAGGTAGAACACCACATAGATGGCAAAGTGCCGCCGGGCCCTGATGCGGTGGATGGCGTGCTGTCTGGATTGGTCGCTCATGTCGATTCCTTTCGGGAGGTTGTTGGCTGGTCCTGTCCAGTGTCAGGTCTGTGGTGCCCCTCCACATCCACCGATCGGTTGATCTCTGAACTCCACGTCGATGGCGCACGGTGTTCTGGATCGACGGCACTGGCACGGTCGGACGAGCGTTGCTGGCCCGGGTGGCTCAGGAACCGACAGCGGTGGTGTCGTAGCTCTCGAGGATTGCCTCGAGATTCGAGCCGGTCTGGCGAACTGGTCACGGGTGACGGCACTGCGGGGACCGTGGCCAGCCACGAAGAGGTGACCTGAGCTGTCGGGTCTTGAGCCGAGATATCGACACCGTGACCGAAGTCCCATCGCGCGTCCATCGCGCGATGGAACCGTCAAGAACGCGAAATGACGCGAACCAGAAATGCTCTCTGGCCGGGCTATTCGCGCGTTCACCCAGGTCAGGTGATACGCCGGACTCGGGCTCATAGCCCGAAGGTCGCGTGTTCAAATCCCGCCCCCGCTACTGAAAGCCCTGGCCAGCGTCTTGCCGGCCAGGGCTTCTACCGTGTTAGGGCTTGCTTCTACCGGCGGTTTCAAATCCT
>CAZGWX010000005.1:0-2588 GCA_964529515.1 uncultured Acidimicrobiaceae bacterium | reverse complement strand
CCAGGAGGGCTGTCGCTCCTCCCACTTGCCCCACCACGGGAAGCCGTAGGCGAAGACCGCCCGCATGCCGGAGTCCCTGAGTGCCTGCACCACTGCGTCCGTGTGGGCGGGCGAACCCTGGATGTGTGACCAGTCGAGCAGGGTGGTGATGCCGGCGTCGATGGCGCCCAACGCGGAGACCAGATTGCCGATGTACGCGTCCTCCGGCCTGAAGGCCGGCGCCAATTTGTGGAGCACAAAGGTGATGTAGGAGGTGCGTCCCTCGAGCGGGATGTCGGTGCCGAGGTTCCGGAGGAGCCCCTCCCAGATGTGGCGATGGGTGTCGATGAAACCGGGCATCACGATCATGCCAGTGGCGTCAATGACCTCGGCCTCGGTCGCGGCGAGATCGGGTCCGACGGCTGTGATCCGATCGCCCTCGATGAGCACGTCGGCCCGGGCGAAGTCTCCGACAGCCGGGTCGAGGGTGAGGACCATCCCACCCTTGATGATCTTGCGATCGGTGGGGGTGACACTGATGGCGGTGCCCTGCGGGAAGAAGTCCGGAAGCTCCACCGACTTCGGCGGGCGGGATCCGATGACCAGCCGGCGTGCCCGCTTGTAGTTCCGCTTCACCAGCTCTTTCAGGTCACCAACCTGGAACAGGATCACCCCGAGCAGAACGAGCGCGCCGATGATCATCAGTCCGTCGGTGTTGGACAGTCCCAAGTAGGGCAGCACTGTGAGGATCAGAGCAAGCAGGATCGCGGCGACCGCGCTCCCGACGAACGTGGCCCGACCTCCGGCCAGGGAGGCGCCACCGAGGACGGCCGCCGTGATGCTGGAGAGGGCGAAAGTGTCTCCGATCTGGGCGTTCCCGATCGGCGACCGGGCCATCACCAGAAAGGAGGCCACGGCGGCAAGCAGACCGGTCAGGATCAGGGCCCTGACTCGAAGCCAGGTGGTGCGCACGCCGCTGCGGCGCGCCGAACGGTCGTCGTAGCCAACGGCCCGGAGCTGGAGGCCAGACCCGGAGCCGTGGAGCCACGCGTCCATCGCCAAAGCCCCCAGGGCCACCACGATGAAGGCGATCGGTACCGGTCCCACCGAGGCGCGGAGCCACCCGACCAGGGTGGGGCTGATGATGCCCTGCGCCGACGGTCGCATGTTGAGCGCAAACCCGCTCAGGATGCTCATCGTGGCGAGAGTGGCGATGATCGAGGGGATTTTCACCCCCCGCACCAGGGCTGCGTTGAGGAGACCGAGGGCCACACCGCATCCGAGGATGGCGAAGATCCCGACAATGATCTGCCCGGTCGTAGCCTCGGCGCCGATCAAGTAGGAGGCGATGACGACTCCGAGACTGATCATGGCCCCTACGGACAGGTCGATGTAGCCCACGAGGAGTGCGTGGGTCTGGGCGAACGCGGCGATCATCAGGGGCAAAGCCAGGATGAGGAGCTGGTTGATGTTGGTGGTGCTGAGGAAGCCGGGGAACCTCGAGTTGGTGTACCAGGCCAGGGCCGCCACGAGGATGATCTGCAGTGCCACCGGCATCCACAGCCGGAACCGCACGATCTTGCGCCAGCGGTTCTTCTCCCTCGCCTCGCGGATGACCATGCGCCACCTCTGGCGGGCCCGATCCATCCTCGTCGACTCGATCCGTGCGCTCACTCTGACGACCCTGTGGGCGACTTGGGCATGGCGACGCCGAACGGCGAGCGTCCTGCCCTGGACAGACCAGGCCCGCGGACGATCGCCTCGGTGATCCGCCGCTCGTCGAGCTCGTCACCGGGGATCTCTTCGACGATGGTTCCCCTCGACATGACCAGAACCCGGTCACACAAACCGGACAACTCGATGGGGTCGGAAGACTTCACCATCATCGCCGACCCGGCGTCGGTGCGCTTGCGGAGCGCCTCGTAGATGTCGAAGCGAGACCCGACGTCGACGCCTTGAGTCGGCTCATAGGCGAGGATGACGGCGGGCTCCCGGAGGAAGGTCCTCGACACAGACACCTTCTGGGCGTTGCCACCGGATAGGAACTCGACCGGCTGCTCCAGCGAGGGGGTGCGGATCTCGAGCTCGGAGACCAGTTCGCCGACGGCCTTTCGTTCGGCCCCCCGGCGGATGAACCCGCCAACGGCGAACCGCTTCAAGGACTGGATGGTGGCGTTGACCCGCACTCCGAGCACCGGCATCAGTGCTTCGACCTTTCGGTCGCCAGGCAGCATCAGGATGCCGGAGCGGACCGACTCGGTCGTCGAGATCAGCGTGAGATCCTTGCCGTTGCAGTTGACCCGCCCCGCCTTTGGCGGAACCCGACCGGCGAGACAGTCGAACAGCTGAGACTGCCCGTTGCCCTCGGCGCCGGCGATGCCCACAACTTCCCCGGCCTCGAGAGTGAAACTGACCGGACCGAACGACTGGCCCTGCAGTCCGTCGACCACCAGGACCTCCCGCTTCTCGAATTTGCCGCCGACCGGTTGGGGGAAGGCAGCCTCGAAGGGCCGGCCGACGATCAACTCGACCAGCTCGGCCTCGCTCGTGGCGCGGGCGTTGAAAGTCCCCTGGTTCTGGCCGTCCCGGAGCACGGTGATCCGGTCGGC
>CAZGWX010000004.1:0-2532 GCA_964529515.1 uncultured Acidimicrobiaceae bacterium | reverse complement strand
CCCTCGGCGTCGACGACGTGCCAGGCGCGCTCGATGTCGGCGGCCTTGGGCGAATATGTTTTGTCTGCGGTCATGTGCGTTCTCAGTTTCCTCGCACGAACGAACTGCGGGGATCCTCGTGGGAATCGGCTCCCGGGCGGGAGCGGTCATATGCTACGACCCTGGACGCCGTTAGGCCAACTCGATGATCACGATCGAACAAGTCACCGAGGCTCGCTCCCGATTCGAGGGGCGGGTCAAGAAGACCCCGCTCCTGAGGTCGAACTCGTTCTCCGAGTTGTCGGGCCGGGAGGTGTACCTCAAGGCCGAGTGCATGCAGCGTGCCGGCTCCTTCAAGATCCGGGGGGCGCTCAACGTGGTCTCGCGTCTCGAAGGCGCACCGGTGGTGGCCGCCTCGGCCGGAAACCACGCCCAGGGGGTAGCCCTGGCAGCACGATTCGCCGGTTCTCCGTGCACCGTGTTCATGCCCACGAATGCGGCCATCCCCAAGATCAAGGCCACCCAGGACTACGGGGCAAAGGTAAAGCTGAAGGGTCGCAACCTGGCGGACGCAGTCGAGTCTGCTCGCCAGTTTGCCGACAAGACCGGCGCCAGGTTCGTCCACCCTTATGACGACGACCTCATCCTCGCCGGGCAGGCCACCATGGGTCTCGAGATCATCGAACAGCTCCCGGAGGTAGGGACGGTGGTCGTGCCCACCGGTGGCGGCGGCCTGCTCGGGGGCACCGCCCTTTCGGTCAAGACCCACAAGCCCGACACGTATGTCATGGGGGTGGAGGCCGAGGCCGCCGGCGTCTACACCGAGAGCAAGGCCCGGGGAGACCTCGTCACCGACTACCCCCGCGGCATTCCCACCATCGCCGACGGCATCGCCGTCACCGTTCCCTCCCTGCTGGTCTGGGAGCTGTTGAGCAAGTACGTGGACGGGATGGTCACCGTCGACGACCCGCAGACGATGGCCGCCTTGACTCTGATCCTCGAGCGGTCCAAGCTCATGGTCGAGGCCGCCGGCGCGGTCGGCGTCGCGGCCCTGCTCAACAAGGTCATCCCAGAAGGCGCGCCCGACCCCGTCTGCGTGATCCTGTCGGGCGGCAACATCGACCTCATGGTCCTCGGCAAGGTCGTCCGCCACGGGCTCCAGGCCTCAGGACGCTTCGCCCAGTTCACCGTTCACGTGCCCGACCAGCCGGGCAGCCTGGCGGGAGTCCTCTCCTCGATCGCCAAACTGGGGGGCAACGTCGTGCAGGTGGTCCACCACCGCGAGGGAATGACCATGCCCTTTGGAAGAGTGGAGATCGAGGTGTCGGTCGAGACGAGGGACGCCGAACATGCCGATCGGATTGCCAGGACCCTTGCACCATATTTGGCCTGAACAAGGCAGTTTCCGTATGGCATTCGATCGATCTCGGGATAACATCAGCCCTCGGGGTTCGGGCGCTCAAGCGGTGGAGCCGGGCGTCGCTATGAAGGGGGAGTATTCGCTTGCGTGACTTGTCAGGCCGGGATCAACCAAGCGTGCTGGGTGCCGCCTGGGAGCACAAGTGGTTGGTCGTCGTCATCGTGGCGGTCGCCATGTTGGCAACGGTCTTTTTTGTATCGAGCCGCCCCGAGCGATACGAGGCGACTGCTTCCATCGTCTTCGAGGACCCGACGACGCTGCCGGGAGTCTCGAACTCCGGACCGGCCGGAAGAGCCGTGGCCAATGAACTCGAGATTCTGAGGTCCGGCGCCGTGGCGGAACGGACTATCGAGCTGGTCGAAAACGCAACGGACGAGTCCATCAGCATCACCCAGCTTCGACGAGATCTCGTGCTGTCCGGGCTCGCCAACGCTGATGTCATCACAATCAGCTACGTAGCGGAGAGCTCCGACCTAGCTGAGAGCGTCACCAATGCCGTCATCGACGCATATCAGAACGTCCGTGGCATCCAGCGCGAGGTAGAAGCGGAGCAAAGCCTCGTGCGTCTCGATGCCGCTGAAGAAGTCCTTCTCAACGATCTAGCCGCCGTTCGGTCCGATCTGACCGGACTTCGTGGAGAGCGCGGATTCCAAACCATGATCGACGCGGTGCTCAATGAGTTGGTCACCATCGAGTCCCGCCTCTTGGAGCAGATCTCGGCCGCCGAACGTGAGACCCTCATCATCAGGCAAGGACAATTGCAATCCCAACTGGAGGCCCTGGGAGTCGCACTAGACATCGAGTCGAATCGGGTGGATATTGGAGCCCTGCTCCGACGGGAAGATCAGATCCTGGAGCGCCTCACGGACCTCGAGGAGCGACGCAGCGAAATTGAGGTCCAGCAAAGCACCCGAGACAGCGGCGTTGCGTTCATTTCTCCCCCGACGGTCACCGCACTGGAGGCCGGTGCGGGCCGATTGCTCACCGGCCTAGCCGGTGCTGTACTCGGGTTGTTGCTCGCGTTGGCAGTCTCTTACGCCCTGGCAACCAACAGACGGACCTTCACTGATCGTCTCGAGCCGGCCAGGATCCTCAACACGCCATTCCTTGCGGACGTCCCGAAGTTCGACGCG
>CAZGWX010000003.1:0-3988 GCA_964529515.1 uncultured Acidimicrobiaceae bacterium | reverse complement strand
GACCGAGGGCTTGGGAAACTCGTAGCCGTAGGCGAGATACTCCGCCTCGTACCAGCCGGCTCCGATGCCCATCTCGAGGCGGCCGCCCGAGAAGACGTCGATGGTGGCGGCCACCTTGGCCAGGTACGCGGGTGGGCGGTAGGTGTTGCAGGTGCACATCTGACCGAGTCGCACAGTCGTGGTTGCGGCGGCCAGTGAGGCCATCATCGTCCAGGCCTCGTAGGTGACGTCGGTGACCGGCTCGGGCATGCCTTCGGTGGACTCACCTGCCTCGACGGCCCGGCGGTGGTCGAACCACCACCCCGACGGCCAGTTGTGGAAGTGGTCGTAGACCCACAGGCTCTCGAAGCCGCTGGACTCGATCAACCGGGCCCGGTTTGAGATGACTTCCCAATGCTCCGTGATGGGGATGCCGGCGAGGTCCCAGCGCCATCCTTGAGGGGCGAATGCTCCGAATCTCATGGAGCGACCTTAGATGCACCGACGGTCATTGCTTCGAGGCCGGTGGGCAGATTCCCTCTATGCAGCCGGCGACAAATAACCTGCTCCCAGGTTCGCCTCCCGATCCCTAGGAGTCTCATGTTCGCTCGTATGGGCCGCTGGTGCTTTCGCAACCGCGGCAAGGTCGCTCTCCTCTGGCTGGCCGTCCTGGTGGCGGCGGGCGCCCTGAGCCAGGCGGTCGGGAGCGCGTACTCCACCGAGTTCGGTTTGCCTGCCGGAACCGAGAGCACCCGAGGGTTCGAGATCCTCGAGGAGCACTTCGGCGATGATTCGGCCGTGGCTGCGGCCGGGACCGTGGTGTTCCGGGCGGAACAGGGCATAGACGACCCGGAGGTCGCGTCGGCAATCACCCGGATGCTCGATGGGGCGTCAGAGATCGCGGGTCTCAATGTCACCAGCCCTCTCAGTCCCGAGGGCGCGGGCCAGATCGCCATGGCCGGCCCGCAAGCCGGGAAGATCGCATTCGCCACGCTGGCCTTCGAGGAGGAGACGAGCCTCGAAGTGGCGGTCGAGGTGTCGGCGGCGATCAGGGCGCTGATCCCGGATCTCGAGGGGCTCCAGGTCGAAATCGGCGGTCAGGCCTTCGCCGACTTCGAAGTCCCCAGCTCTGAGGCCCTCGGACTGGCGTTTGCCATCGTCGTCCTCATCTTCGCGTTCGGCTCAGTCCTCGCCATGGGCCTTCCCATCGGCATCGCCCTTGCCGGGATTGGTGTCGGCTCACTCCTCACCGCTCTCGCCTCCAATGTGGTCTCAATCCCCGATTTCGCTCCCACGGTGGCCGTGATGCTCGGTCTTGGTGTGGGCATCGACTACGCCCTGTTCATCGTCACCCGCTTCCGGGAGAACCACGCCGCAGGCCACGACTACGAGGAGTCCACGGTCATCGCCATCGATACGGCGGGCCGTGCGGTCTCTTTCGCGGGGGCGACTGTCGTCATCTCGCTGCTCGGGATGCTTCTCATGAACCTGGCCTTTGTGTCGGGGATCGCCATCGCCGCCGCGGTGGCAGTCGCAGTGACGGCGGTGGCATCACTGACGCTGTTGCCGGCGATGCTCGGTTTCGCCGGAGGCCGCGTCGAAGTGACCCGCTGGCGCGGGCTCATCGCGGCGGCTCTGGTTGCGGCCGCCCTCGCTGGCTTCGCTCTGGAGTGGCAGTGGCTGATGTTCGGTGGAATTGCCGCAGCATTCGGGGTGATCCTGATCAGCTTCGCGTTCGCGCCGCTCCGCCAGGAGGTTCCGCGCCGTGCTCCGAAACCCCTGCGGGAGACCATCCCGTACCGATGGAGCCGGTACATCCAGAGGCATCCCTGGTCGACTGCGCTGCTCAGCGCACTACTCCTTGTGGTCCTGGCACTGCCAGTACTAAGTCTCCGCCTTGGGTTCTCCGACGAGGGCAACTACCCCGAGTCCAGCACCACCCGGCGGGCATACGACCTGTTGGCCGAGGGCTTCGGACCCGGCTTCAACGGTCCCCTCATCCTTGCTGCCGAGCTGCCACCCGGTTTTGCCGACCCCAGCGCTCTCGAAAGGATCACCGGAGCCTTGATGGCCGATCCCGGGGTCGCGGTGACGACTCCTGGAATTCCGAACGACCCGACGGCGCCGACGGCATTGGTCTGGCGTGTGTTCCCGACGAGCTCACCTCAGGACGAGGAGACCACCGAGCTGGTGGACCGGCTGCGCGCCGAGGTGCTCCCGGCGGCGACCGAAGGGTCCGACCTCGAAGTGATGGTCTCGGGTCAGGTGGCCGCAGGTGTCGACTTCTCCGACTACCTGACCAACCGCCTCCCTCTCTTCATGGCGGTCGTTCTGGGACTCTCCTTCGTCTTGTTGATGATCGTGTTTCGATCGATCCTGGTCCCGGTCAAGGCCGTCATCATGAACATGCTGGCGATTGGAGCTTCGTACGGGGTCGTAACCGCGATCTTCCAGTGGGGCTGGCTCGGTGGTCTGCTGGGCGTGGCGCCAGCGCCGATCGAACCGTTCGTCCCGATGATGATGTTCGCCATCGTCTTCGGCCTCTCGATGGACTACGAGGTGTTCCTGCTCTCCCGAATCCGGGAGGAGTGGCTCCACACCAGCGACTCACACCGATCGGTGGCCGACGGCCTGGCCGCTACGGCACGCGTGATCTCGGCGGCCGCGGCCATCATGGTGGTGGTCTTCGGGTCGTTCGTGCTCGAGCCCGACCGCATCATCAAGCTGTTCGGTGTTGGTCTGGCCACCGCCGTGGCCCTGGACGCCACAGTGGTCCGACTGCTCCTCGTCCCGGCGACCATGGAGCTGCTCGGGGACAAGAACTGGTGGTTCCCCAAGTGGCTCGACCGGATCCTGCCCCGTATCGACGTGGAGGGCGCCAGTGTGATCGGGTCGCCTCCTACGCAACCCGAAGAGCAGCCCGCCGGCGCCTGACGGGGACAAGTTGACGCGCCATCCGAGCGACAGCGCAGAAGCCCTAAGGGGATTGGCCGTTGGTGATGTAGGTGTGTCCGAGGGGGCTGGTGAACCTGTAGTCGCCTTCGGGTGTGGGTTGGTAGCGCCAGCCTTTGTCGAGTAGGCCGTGGTGTTTGTCGCAGAGTGGTGCCAGGTTGCGGACGGTGGTCGCTCCGCCGTGTTCCCATCGCTTCAGGTGGTCGAGGTCGGAGTTTCGGGCGGGCATGCGGCATCCGGGCCACACACAGGTGGGGTGTTGGGCTCGGATGTGGCGTTTCATTGCTGTTGTGGGTCGGCGGCGGATGGTTCCGGTGGCGAGGGGTTGGCCTTGGTCGGTGCCGATGTATTCCCACCGGCAGTCGACCTGGCGGGCGGCGACTTTGCGGGCGATTTCGGCGATGACGGGGCCATAGCCGGGGATGTGGCCGGGTGTGTTGGTTGTTCCGGTGAGGGTTCCGAGGTCGACGACGATGTCGACCTGGCCCGCGGGTGCACCGGTGATGGTTCCGTCGAGGGCGTGGCCCCGGCCGGTGAGGAGGTCCAAGAAGACGTCGGCTCGGATCTGGTCGAGGGTGCGGGGGTCGTTTCTGGTCTTGGCTTTGCGCGCGAGCCAGTTGATCCGTTTGGCGGCTGCGGCGGCGAGGTCGGGGGGCAGGTCGAAGCCCGCGAGGTTGGCTGTGGTGTCGGGGTTGGCGGACAGCACTACCCGGCGTTGTTCCACACTCGCCTGGTACCGGTCTTCGGCGGCCTGGGGATCCAATTCCATACAGATCCGGGATAGCCGGGCTCGTAGTTGGCCGGTGGTCAGCTCTGGTGCGTCGGGGAGGATCTGGTCGAGAACCGCCCTCGCAGTCTCCGCCTTGACTCCTTTGAGCCCGTCGACGATGACTTTGGCCCGGCGGACAAGGATTTCTCCCCCACTTGTGGGGGAGTACCGGCGTAGCCGGGGAGGGGGTGAGTTCCGAAGTCAATTACGGCGGGGCCGCGTCAGGCCGCACTGGACTTGGGAACCGACCCCCTACCCCCAGCCTCCTTCGTCGGCTGGCGGTACCTT
>CAZGWX010000002.1:0-2887 GCA_964529515.1 uncultured Acidimicrobiaceae bacterium | reverse complement strand
AGCCGCACCGAGACCAGCTCGGCGGCGTCGAGCAGCCACACCGTTCCCAGGATGACGAGGACGATGCCGGTGACGATCGTCCCGTAGGTCGGGAAGTTGGACGTCCGTCCTTCGTCGATGATGGGGTCAGGTGTTGTCACGCCGCATTCCAATCACGATCAGGGCGAGGCCACCGACTACGACGGCCATCGGCCACATCAGCTTGTCGAACCAGGGCACGAACTGGTTGAGGAGGAGCACCAGGCCGATCCCGACGAGGACGATGCCCGCGATGATCGAGCCCTGGGGGCCGAGCGGCCGGGCCGGATGCGCGTGAGCCGTCTCGTCGCCGTCGCCTTCGGGGATCACGACCCATGCAATCAAGTACGCGAGGATTCCCGATCCGCCGGCGAGGGTGAAGATGACGAACCCGAGCCGGAACCACACGGGGTCGACACCGAAATAACGTCCCAGTCCCCCCGCCACTCCGCCGACCACCTTGTCGGTCGTGCTCCGGGTGAGCCTCGGATTTCCCTGTTGTGTATCGGCCGGACCCGTGTCGTTTTCGGTCAAAGGGGCCTCCTTCCACGGAGATTATCGCGACGAGGCACGCGGCGACGCCAGGGACTTTCGTCCCTGGCGTCTGTGATCCTCTCTTCCGGTGGTCAGGAGCGCTCGATCTCGACCTCGAGCCTCCCGTCGTCGAGCTCGGCCTCGAACTCAGCACGGGCTCCCGACTTCTCAAAGCGGATGCGGATGCGGTCGGACTCCCGATCCTTGATCTCGACTGCCCATCCGGGTGCCGAGACGTCGACGAGGACGAGGGCGCCGCCCTGGAGGTCGACGGTCACCGTCACCCCGTCCGCAACCTTGAACGTGCCTCCGCTGCTGGTGGTGAACTCCTCCTCGACGGTGGTCGACGTCGAATTGGACGTCGAGGTCGAGGTGGACGCTCCGGGTGTGGAAGTCGAAGAGGAGCTGCCCGGCGTCGAGGTCGAGGGCGACGTTGCCGAGGGCACCGTGCTCGGTGTGGTCGAGGACGATGAAGACGACGACGAGGCCGACGACGACGACGAGGATGACGAGGGGTCCGCCGATGACGGCGACGAACCGGACAAGGCGAGCGGCGCCAGCACCGTCGGTGCCTGGCGGGCGTCGCCGGCAGCCCATGCGGCTCCGACGACCACCAGTGCTGCAGTGATTGCGGTGAAGATGCCGAGCATCTTTCTCATTTCTTCTCCTTCTCGGGGTGTGATGCCCAAGCTTCCGCCACCGCGCGTTGTGGCGTCCTCAGGAGAAGGTCAAGAAGAAGTCAAGGGCTGCCAGCGGGGCATGAACCACTGGACGAGCGGGCCGATGCCGAAGGCAAACACGACCGTGCCCACCCCGAAAGTCCCGCCCAGGAGCCAGCCGATGGTGAGCACGGAGATCTCGATGACTGCCCGGGTCAGCCGGATCGACGGGCCCCGCTTGGCAATGCCCGTCATCAATCCGTCGCGCGGGCCCGGCCCGAAGTTGGCTCCGATGTACATGCCGGTGGCCAGGGCGATGGTGACGATGCCGGTGAGGAGCATGATCCACGCCACGACGGAGTGGCCCGCCTCGGGCACGATCGCGGCGGTCAGGTCGATGGTGAGCCCGATGACCACGGCGTTGAGCAGGGTGCCCACGCCGTATCGCTCACGCAGCGGGATCCAGCCGAGGAGCACGATCACCGAGACGATGACGGACCAGACGCCGACCGAGAGACCGAATCTGACCGCCAGGCCCTGGTGGAGCACATCCCACGGCGGGACGCCAAGCCCGGACTGCAGCATGAGCCCGATGCCGACGCCGAAAGCCACGAGGCCCACTATCAATTGAACGAGTCTGCGGCCACGATTGGGGCCACCGAAAGGGATGAACACGGGTGGTCGAGACAGTAGGGGGATAACGTGTCGAACCGGATGCGCGTCCAGTTGCTGGCCACATGCTTGGTCGATGCGATGGCGCCCCAAGTCGGGCGAGCGACGGCCGCCGTCCTCGAATCCGCAGGATGCGAGGTCACGGTGCCCCTCGGTCAGACCTGCTGCGGACAGCCCGCGATGAACGTGGGCATGCTCGACGAGGCCAGGGAGATGGCGTCGCGGACCATCAAGACGCTCTCGGAGTCCGACGACCCGGTCGTCGTCCCCTCGGGGTCGTGCGCGGAGATGATCATCCACCACTATCCCCGCCTGTTCGAGGGCACGGCTTTGGAGGGCCAGGCCCGCGAGCTCGCCGGTCGGACGCGGGAGCTCACCCGGTTCCTGGTCGACGACCTGGATGCGCGGCCGTCGTGTCGCGGCAGCACGGTGGCCTATCAGTACTCCTGCCACGGGCTGCGCGGCCTCGGCCTGGCCGAGACCGCCGATCGGCTGCTCGACGGCGCCGAGCGGGTGGACTTCGAAGGGGCGGACGAGTGTTGCGGGTTTGGCGGCCTGTTCTCGGTGGCCATGCCGGACGTCTCGGCAGCGATCATGGACGCCAAGCTCGACCGCCTGGAGGCGTCCGGCGCGGACGCGCTCGTCGGCGGTGACATCTCCTGTCTCCTCCACCTCGAGGGCGGACTCCGGCGCCGAGGCTCCGACATCGAGGTGCTCCACATCGCCGAGTTCCTGGATCCCGGGACTTGAGCCAGCCGGTCAGCTTCGTCTCGCGAGCGGACCGGCTGATCGGCACCGCCGAGGCCGCGGCCGTCGACCGCGCCACCCGCAACATGACCGCATCCCGGACCGAGGCGATGGACGAGGTCGACTGGGACCTGCGCTCCCGGGTGCGACGCGTCCGCCTTCACTCCCTGCACAACCTCGATCGCCTGCTGGCCCGGTTTGTCGACAGCGTCGAGGCTGCGGGGGGAGTCATCCACTTCGCGGGCGACGCGGCGGAG
>CAZGWX010000001.1:0-3148 GCA_964529515.1 uncultured Acidimicrobiaceae bacterium | reverse complement strand
GAGGCAGAGCCCGTCTTCTGGGTCGACGAGGACGACGGGTCCGGCTTTTGGGCGGTCACCCGCCACGCCGACGTCATCGAGGCGAGCCGGGACTACCACCGGTTCACGGCGTCGCGGGGGATCCGCATCGAGGAGATGGATCCGGAAGAGCTCGAAGCCCGAAGGTCGATGATGGAGCTCGACCCGCCCGAGCACACTCGCCTGCGGCGCCTGGTGCAACCGGGTTTCACGCCCAGAGTCATTGCCACCTACGAGGAGGCGTTCCGCCGGCTGGTCGGGGTGGTTCTGGACCGGGTGCTCCCGATGAGCAGGTTCGACTTCGTCACCGAGATCGCCCGCGAGCTCCCGATCCGGATGCTGTGTCGGCTTCTCGGCATCCCTGAGGAGGACGCCGGTCAGATGGTGGCATGGGGTGACCAGATGATCTCCAACGCCGACCCCGAGTACACGCCGGTGGTCATCGACAAGGTCGACACCGAGGAGTACCGGCTGCTGCCGTTCCGTGCCCCTGCCGCCATCGACGTCTTCCGTTACGCCGAGGACATTGCCCTGAAGCGGAGGCAGGAGCCCAAGGACGACATCATCACCACGCTCCTCACCGCCGAGCCCGACGGTGAGCCGCTCACCGACCTCGAGTTCAAGAACTTCTTCACGCTGCTGATGGTCGCCGGCAACGAGACCACCCGGCACACCATCTCTTATGCCTTGAGGTTCCTCCAGGACGCCCCCGACCAATTGGAGTTGCTCCGGTCCGACCTGCAAGGTCGGTCCGAGGCCGCCACTGAGGAGATCCTGCGAGCGTCGGGGGTGACCATGCACTTCCGCCGCACCGCCGCCGTGGACACCGAGCTCTCCGGGGTCCCGATTCGGGAAGGGGACAAAGTGGTGCTCTGGTACACGTCGGCGAACTTCGACGAGGGCGTGTTCGCCGACCCCTACCACTTCGACATCACCCGTGAGCCCAACCCTCATGTCAGCTTCGGGACCGGTCGCCATGTCTGCCTCGGCGCCTCGCTGGCCCGTCTCGAAGTCCGGGTTTTCCTCGAGGAGTTCTTCTCCCGGATCGACTCCTACCGGGTTGGCGAGCCCGACCGGCTTCGCTCCAACTTCATCCGGGGCATCAAGCACCTCCCGATCGAGATTTTCTAGAACCCTGATCGATCAATCTCGACCACGATCAACTCCAGAGCAGCCCGCAGGTCTTTTTCGACTTCGCCGGGGGTGGCGCCGTGGGCGAAGACGAAACCGAGATACCGGTCTCCGTCCGGCGGCGGTGCAACCTGACTGCCGATCGGGGCGGTGATCTCGATGTCGGTCACTGTGGGGAGGTTGCGGGCACGGTCAACGCCCGTGACCGTGCCCAGCCGACCCGCCGAAGGGATGGGGATCATGGCCACGCCGGCGGCACGAGTCTCTCTGCGCAGCGACTCCTTGCGCATGCCCAGGGCATGACGCAACACCATCGTCTCCAAAGGGGCGCCCAAGAGCCCGAACCGGAGTGACCTTCCGCACAGCCCGCCGATGGTCCGAGCTGCGACCTCGATCATCATCGGGCGACCGTGGCCTCGTTCTGATGGTTCGATCCGCAGCTCGGCGTGGATTGGTCCTTCGGTCAGTCCGATTGCGGCAACCGAGGCTGCGGTCACCCTTTCCACCTCGGAGAGGACCACCGGGTCGAGCCGTGAGGGGGTCACGAAGATGGTCTCTTCGAAGGCTGGCCCTTCCATCGGGACGGGTTTGTCGAATATGGCGAGCACCTCGACGCGGCCACCCCAGACGATTCCCTCCACGGAGACCTCAGCCCCGTCGACATAGCGTTCGACGAGAAGCGGCGTCTTCGGGTCCCGTCGCGCTTCGGCCACGATGTCTCGGATCCTCTTCACGGCAGCTTCGGCATCACCGGGCCGGTCGACCCGAAGCACTCCACGGCCGGCGGAGAGCATGGTCGGCTTGATCACCACCGAAGCTCCGAATCCGGCCACCACCGCGGCTGGATCGTCTTCGGGTCCCAGGAGCTGGAACTCGGGTTGAGGTACTTCAGCCGCGCCCAACAGCCGTCGAGCCACCGCCTTGTCCAGAGTGGCCGCCGCGGCCACAGGAGGGTTGGAGGGAAGCCCCAGCGCTCTGGAGGCGAGAGCGGCAATCTCGACACCGGTGTCGTCGGCGGCGACCACCGCGTCGATCGGCGACTTCACCGCCAACTCGACCACCGCCCGGGCTGAAGACTCCGCGTCAGTGCAGTCGATTAAGACGAAACGGTCGTCGGGTCGCAAGGGAGGGCGCTCCTCGGAGGCGATGGCCAACTCGATGGAGAGCGCCTCGGCGGCAGCGATGAAGTCGGCGGTCCGGTACGAATCGTTGGGGATGATCACCAAAGCCCTCGCCATGGCTGAAACGGTAGACCCAGTGCCAACCACCGGGCGTTACGATCGACCTCATGTCAGAGCCAACGGTGATCAACATCGCTCCGGAGGCCTTGGAGATGATCCTCAATCTCGCCCGCCAAGAACCGGGCGACGAGGAGTACGGGCTCTTGATCGAAGTCACCGGGATCAGCGTCGGAAAGTTCCAGTACGAGCTCACCTTCAGCCCCACCTCCGACGCTCAGGACCGGTTTGAGCTGGAACGACACGGCGAACTCGGCGTCATGTTCCCCGAGTCCGACATCGAGAAGCTGAAAGGCGCACTGCTGACGCTCACCGACCAGGGACTGGCGATGGAAAACCCCAACTCCCCGGCGTCACCCGCGATCGGCGCCCCCGCCGGCGACCTGATCGGCCCCCTCGCCGACCAAATCCTCCAGGTACTCACAGAGCAAGTGAACCCCGCCATCGCCTCACACGGAGGAGCAGCCGAACTGGTCTCGGTCGAAGGGACCGTTGCCTATCTTCGAATGGGAGGCGGCTGTCAGGGATGCGGTATGGCAGCAGTCACCCTCAAGCAAGGCATCGAGAGGATCCTCAAAGAGTCGATCCCCGAAATCACCGATGTGGTCGATGTCACCGACCACGCTTCAGGAGAAGACCCGTACTACGAGGCCGCCAAGAAGTAGCGCCCGGTTCAGGGCTCGACGGCGACCAAACCGACCTTCGCCCCCCGAACGGAGCGAAGCGAGCTAGCGAGACCGTTCCTCAGAAAAATTCTTCTG